>JAZQOA010000130.1:0-7877 GCA_045627605.1 Kiritimatiellia bacterium
CATTATTATGGACGGCAACGGACGTTGGGCGAAGAAGCGCGGCAACATCCGGCTTGCGGGACACAAGGCGGGTGCGGACACCGTCCGGCGCGTTCTCGACTACTGCAGGAAATACGGCGTCAGGTACCTGACCCTCTACGCCTTCAGCACGGAGAACTGGACCCGGCCCCAGGCCGAGGTCGACGGGCTCATGAAGCTGCTGGGCACCTTCCTCCGCGACAAGGAGCGCGAACTCATCGAGGAGGAGTGCCGCTTTCGCGTCATCGGCCGCCGCACCGACCTTCCCGAATCGCTGCAGAAGCTCATCGCCAAGGTGGAGGCGAGCACGGCCTCCTTTTCCCGCGAGCTCATCGTCTGCCTGAGCTACGGCGGCCGCGCCGAGCTGGCGGACGCCATGAAGGGCATCGCCCGCGACGTCCGCGACGGGAGGCTCTCGCCCGACGAGATCACCGAGGAGACGGTTTCGCGCCATCTCTACGCCCCCGACGTGCCGGATCCCGACCTCATCATCCGGACGAGCGGCGAATTCCGCCTGAGCAACTTCCTCCTTTGGGAGGCGGCCTACAGCGAGCTTTACGTCACGCCGGTGCTGTGGCCGGATTTCGGCGAAGACGACTTCGTCGCCGCGCTCGAGGACTTTGCGCGGCGCCCCCGCAAGTTCGGCGCCGTGGTCGATGCCGCCGATTCCCCGGGAGGGCGGGGCCATGCTTAAAAAGCGCATCTTGGCCGGCCTGGGCGTCGGCATGGTTTTCGGGGCGCTTTTCGCCCTGTCTTTCGGCCCCGTGCTCTTCATCGTCTTGCTTGCCTTTTCCGCGGCGTGCCAATACGAGTTCTACGCCCTTGCGCTCAAGGGCAACTACAGGGTGTACAAGACCCTTGGCATCGTCCTGGGGTCGGCCTGGCTTCTCGCCGAGTACCTTTTCAAGGCACCGTTTGCCGCGACAGAGGCCGTCCAGTCGCAGTTCCCGATTTGGAGCACGGTGCTGCTTTTCTCCATCCTCTTCATCGTCATGGTGCGCACGATGTTCGACGAGGAGGTGAACCGCCCCTTTGAAAGCGCCTCCATCACCTTCCTGGGCGTCCTCTACGTACCGGTCTTGATGAGCTACTTCATCCGCCTTGCACAATGGGATGTCACCGCGCCGTTTGCCATGACGCGCTCCGGGGTCTTCCTTGTCTTCTTCATGGCGCTTGTCGTGAAAATGAGCGATACGGGCGCCTTTGCGGTCGGGACGACGTGTGCGCGGACGATCGGGACGCATCCGATGTTTCCCCGCATCTCGCCCAAGAAATCGTGGGAAGGACTTGTCGGCGGCGTTCTCACCGGGTGCCTTTGCGGCGCACTCCTCGCCATGGCGGCGAAGAGGTTCCAGTGGGGGCCGGACGGCGTTTTCTGGGCGTCTTCCGGCGTGCCGGCGCTGACACTGGCCGAGGCGGCGGTGATTTCGGCGCTGATGGTTGCCGTAGGCGTCTTCGGCGACTTGATCGAGTCAATGTTCAAGCGCGGGGTCTCGATCAAGGACAGTTCCGCGCTTTTCCCGGGGATGGGCGGTCTCCTTGATGTCGCGGACAGCCTGCTTTTCGCCCCCGTGTGCTTTTACTTCGCCCTCCAGGCCGCGCTATTGGCGTAGGTCCGGTTTTCTCCACCCAAACAGGAAGACACAAAATGGTCAATGATTTCGGCTATATCGAAAAGGCGATCGCCAACATGCGCGAGGTCGCCGACAAGCAGGGCGACAACATCAGGGCCGCAGCATCGCTGATGGCGGACGCCATCCAGGAGGACAAGCTCATCAACGTCTACGCCGGCGGCGGCCACACGACGCTTGCCATGGGCGAGATGTTTTTCCGCGCCGGTGGACTCGCCAACATCAACCCGATGATGGAGACGGCGCTTTCGGTCTTCAACCAGGCGCTCAAATACCTCGAGCTTGAGCGCACGGTCAACTTCGGCGCCTCGATCGTGAAGTACTACGACATCCAGCCCGGCGACGTCGTCGTCATCTTCCACAACATCGGCATCAATCCCGCGACAATCGACGCCGCGATGGAGATCAAGAAGCGCGGGGCCAAACTCATCGCGGTCGCCAGTTCCTACTGGCAGGACGAAATGCCCGCCGACCACTTCATCCGCCATCCCAGCCACAAGAACCTCGTTGACTTCGCGGACGTGTGCATCGTCGACTACAACCCCGTCGGTGATGCCGTCGTGAACGTCCCGGGGCTCGACACGCCAATCGCGCCGGTTTCCAACATCGTCGACTTCACCATCGCGCACCTTCTCGAAATCGAGACCGTCAAGCAGTGCATTGACCGCGGGATCGTCCCGCCCGTCTGGAGCAGCGCCAACACGCCCGGCGGCGACGAGAAGAACGCCGCGTACCTGAAGAAGTACCGTCCGCTTGTGAAATGCCTGTAGCGTTTTGCCGCGGCAAGTTCCGCAGAAGGCTGATGAATGCGGTGGCCGTCGTTTTTTCCGCGGCGGTCGTCGCGGTTGTGGCGTCGGATGTCGCGATTCGCCTTGTTTCGTCGGGTCGCATTTTCAATCCGGACAAGATCGGTTCACTCCCGGCTTGCAAGGCGGGGGTTGTGCTGGGGTGCTCAAGTCATCTTCCCGATGGAAGAACAAACCTTTTCTTCTTAAGCCGCATGAAGGCGGCCGCCGAACTTTACAAGTCGGGCAAGGTCGAAGTCCTTGTCGTCAGCGGCGACAACCACCGCGCGGACTACGACGAGCCGACCGACATGAAGGCGGCGCTTGTGAAACTGGGCGTCCCCGAAGAAAAGATCGCCTGTGACTACGCGGGATTCCGCACGCTCGACTCGGTTGTCCGGGCACGCGAAGTCTTCGGGCAGGACCGCTTCATCGTCGTCTCGCAGGAATTCCATTTGCGGCGCGCGCTTTTCATCGCGCGATGCCGGGGATGCGACGCCTATGGGTATGCCGCGAACGACATCGAATGCTCCGTTGCCTTCGCGACCTTGCTGCGCGAGCAGTTTGCCAAGGTCGCCGCCGTGTTGGACGTCGTCATCTGCCGCGAACCGAAGTTCCTGGGCCCGCGGGAAATCCTGTAGTCGCCTTGCGCTGGAAAAGCGTGCCCGATTTGGCGCAGCCAAGTTGCGAGGCGCGCAGGAACTTCCCGGTTCATCGGGCTACTTGACTTTTACGCCGAGTTCGACCAGGCGCTGGCGGATGATTTCGCGTTCGTGTTCCTTGAAGTGCTCGAGCGGCGCGGCGAGCGTGTCGCTGCAGATGCCCATTAGGTTGAGCGCGCATTTGACGCCCTTGACAAAGCTCGACATGTGGTGGCCCACGCCGTAGAGCGCGGCGCTGATGCGCATGATGCGCTCCTGGAGCGCGATGAGCGTGTCGACATCCTTGGCCTTGGCCGCCTCGTAGATGTCCGCGAAGAGTTGCGGGAAGAGGTTGGCGCCGCCGGCGACGCCGCCGTTCGCGCCCATAAGCACGACTTCTCCCATGGCCTCCTCCGGGCCGATCAGGATCGAGAAGTCGCGGCGGTTGCGCAGCGCATAGCGCACCGCGTTGAAATAGGTGATGTTCGCCGAGCTGTCCTTGAGGCCGGCGATGTTCGGGTGCTTGGCAAGCTCGATGACCGTCTTGGCGTCGATCATGACCTTGGTGTGCGAGGGCATGTTGTAGAGGAAGACGGGCAGGGGGGAGGCGTTGGCGAGCTGGGTGTAGTACTCGATCAGTTCGGGCTGGCCGGGCGCGAAGTAGTAGGGCGGGGCGGCGACGACCGCCGCTGCGCCCGCATCCTTCGCGGCCTTGGCGAGTTTGATGCTTTCGGTGAAGACGGTGTCCGTAATGCCGACCAAGACGGGGACGCGGCCATCGACGCATTTGCAGGCAAGTTTGACGAGGTCGTAGCGAACCTGGTAGCTGATGTCCGGAGCCTCGCCGGTGGTGCCGAGGAGAAAGAGCCCGTGGACGTGGCCCGCGAGGATGTGTTCGACGAGGCGGCGGGTGCCTTCGGCGTCGAGCGTTTCGTTGTCGATGAGCGGCGTGACCATCGGGGGGATGACGCCGCAGAGGGGTTTGGGCAGTTGCATGGCCTGAAAAGGAAGGGCCGCCGCATGGAGCGGCGGCCCGTGGGTGGAGTGGACGGCGGCGTCTTAGTAGAGCGGGCCGAAGTTCTTGCAGGCGCGGAAGTCTGCGCCGATTGGGTCGTCGATGCCGAAGAGACCCCAGCAGTGCGGCCGGAAGGCATCCGCCTCGGGGACGTTCGACATGCCGACGGGGATGCGCAGCATCGACGCAAGCGTGACGAGATCCGCGCCGATGTGGCCGTAGGCGATCGCGCCGTGGTTGGCGGCCCAGTTGTTCATGACGCTGTAGACGTCCTTGAACGCGCCCTCGCCGGTCAGGCGCGGCGTAAACCACGTGCAGGGCCATTCGGGGTTCGTGCGGAGCATGAGCTTTTCCTGCTGGGCGGGGTCGAGCGTGACGGACCAGCCTTCGGCGATCTGCAGCACGGGGCCCTGGCCCTTGACGTAGGAGATGCGCGTCATGGTGAGCGGCATGCCCTCGGGGGTGAGGAACGAGCTGGAGAAGCCGCCGCCGCGGAAGTACTCGACGCCGGCCGGAACCCATTGCGTGGCCTTCATCGTGGCGTCGATGTCCTTCTTGGTGACGTCCCACCAGTTCTTGAAGACCGGCTTGCCCTTCTCCTTCATCCCGCCTGCCGCGTCGAGGCAGCAGCTGCCCGAGTTGAGGAGGTGGATGATGCCCTGTTTGGCAATGCCCTTGAGGCCCTTGCCCGTGGCGCGCTTGACGGATTCCTCGGACCAGTAGGTGCGGACGTCGGCAAACATCGAGGCCTTGTTGGTGAGGAGCCACATGAGAAGCATGCAGACGCCATTGAGCGAGTCGTTCTCGGTGGCGACAATCTGCGGCATCTTCGGGCCGTTCCAGTCGAACGACGTGTTGCAGAAGGCCTCCATGAAGTCGCCGTTGGGCCAGTGGTCGGTCCACTGGCGCTGGCCCTGGAATCCACCCGCGATGGCGTTGCGGCCGACGGCCTCCTCGCCGTAGCCCATTTCGGCGAGCTTGGGGTTGCCCGCCATCATGTCGCGCATGATGATGGCCATCTTGATGACGTACTCCCAGTCCTTCTCCTTGGCGTCGCGCGAGCGCTGGATCTTGGCGGGATTGTAGTCCTTGCCTTCCTTGCAGTACTTGCGCACCCAGGCGTAGGCCTTCTCGTATTCCTCCTTGTCGTAGATGCCTTCGGCAATGCGGCGCTCGATCTCGCACATGTCCATGTTCTCGGGGCGCATGCCGAGGTAGTCCTGGAAGAAGTCGACGTTGACGAACGACCCCGCAATACCCATGGCGGACGAGCCGACGGAGAGGTAGCTCTTGCCCTTCATCATGGCGACGGCGAGGCCGGCCTTGCAGAAGCGGAGGATTTTGACCTTGACGTCGTCGGGGACGGACGTATCCGTCGCGTCCTGGACTTCGTGCCCGTAGATGCCATAGGCGGGCATGCCGCGCTGCGCATAGCCGGCGAGCATTGAGGCGAGGTAAACCGCGCCCGGACGCTCGGTGCCGTTGAAGCCCCAGACGGCCTTGGGAATGAGCGGGTCGGCGTCCATCGTCTCGACGCCGTAGCACCAGCAGGGCGTGACGGAGAGACTGACGCCCACGCCTTCGCGCCTAAACTTCTCGGCGCACTTCTCGGCTTCGTAAACGCCGCCGATGGTGGTGTCGGCGATGACGCACTGGACGGGCGACCCGTCGGGGTACTTGAGCTCCGATGAAATCAGCTTGGCCGCCGTCTTGGCCATGTTCATGGTCTGGGTTTCGAGCGACTCGCGGACGCCGCGGCGGCGACCGTCGATAATCGGGCGAATGCCCACCTTGGGGAAGGGGAAGTTGTTCCAGATTGTCTGTGACATTTTTATCCTTTGCAGGGGTTGAAGATGTAGTTTTACTTTACCACAAAATGGAAAATATGGAAATAGGCGAAGATGTCCAAGTACGCCGAAAACGCACTGCGGGAGATTCGCGCCTACATCGAGGCGAACTACGGCAAGCTCTCGCCGGAGGCTCTTCTCCAGGAGCTCTTCGCGCACCGCTTCGCGGCGGAGCAGTCCGCCGGGCTCCGGGCGGCGGCGCTCAAGAACGAGAACGCCAGCTGGCTCGCCAAGGTGGCGGACGCCGCGAAGCGGCTGTGGCGGTCGTTCGGCGCCGCACTGGGCGGCAACCGCATTGACGCGAAGACGCTCTCCGCGCTCTCGCCCGACGAGGCGATGCGCCGCCTCGCGGAGGGGATGGCGCGCGGCCAGACGCTCGGCCGCGCCCCGAATGGCAGGGGGGCGAAAGTCGAAAACGATGGCTGGGGTGATGTCAACAGGCGAGTGAAAATAGTCGGGGACGGAGTTGCATCGTGGAAGTACGTCAAAGGTACGAAAGTCTCGGAGCACAAAGTTGAACTTGAAAAGATGGCGTATGCGAACGTAGAAGCGCAACCAAACCATGAGATCGACAAGGTGACAGGAGGTCATTGCCTTGTAATCGATGGAACGAAAATTCGCATTTCAAAGTCAGGTCTTTTCCATGGCGCGGACAGGCGGTTGCAGAATATCGGCAATGCAATCGCAAATATCGGGGATATTCTGAATGCTTCCATCTCCGTCCCGAATACAGAAGGCGAATATTCGTACAGGATCGCCGAAACAAACTTCGGACGTCCCGAGTTTGTGCTCGTGACGTTGAAGAATGTAGATGGACAACGTGAGGTCGTTGACCTCAAGCGCGTCTACTCGGTAAACGTTAAGGCGGACAATGCCGCACAGAGTTTAACCTCAACAAGCATTGCCCGCCCAACTGAAAATATTATAGCAAATCTTCGTGACGCTTGGCAACGGATGTTCAAGCCCGGCATCGACGCCCACAACGCCGAGAAGCAAAATCTCTTTAGCAGTATCTCAAAACATGTCGTCGAAGGAGCCGGCGTTTCCGTCGAACAGGCCGAGGATGAAATCCGCGCCGCCCGACGAGGCGATGCGCCGCCTCGCGGAGGGGTTGGCTCGCGGCCAGACGCTCGGCCGCGCCCCGAAGGGCAGGGGGGAAAGCAGAATGAAATAATGCGAATATCCAGCGATCTTTCACGCTTGAAGTCATTGACCAAAAACGACGCCCGCGTTGTAAGGAATGCCATACTGGCAACGCCGGAATATGTCCTAAACGCCAATGATGCCAATCTTCCCGAGCTTATATCAGACTATAAGAGTCTAACGTCGTAGGGGTTTGCCAAAGTGTCTGCGTGGTGCCGCACGCAAGTCGACAGGATCAACACGAACAAGCATATCGGGCAGATTCAATCTTCCAACAAGAGCATTAGGAGTATCTTAAGACATTCCGGGAAAAACAGAGGGCCGCTGAAGGTGCTGGTATTCTTAAAACTAAACGAGATACTCCGCGATGCGGTGCTATACAACTATGGCGCGGATGGCGATAAGTCGTTTTATTCACTTGCCCATCGCAACAGTTTCGAAGATGCACCATATGTCTGCCGGGTTACTGTGGAGGAAACCAAGGATGGGAATAGGACGTATACCGTTGAGTTTACGCCGATGGCGGAAATGAAGAAGACGGATGCGCCTACCAAAGGCCGAGGGACGACTTCAGGTTATGAAGAAGTGAAGCCTCTACATCCGTCAATTACAAACATCTTACTAAAAAACATCTTGAATGTCAATGGCGAAATTCGCAACACCCTTATCCCGGTTTTTTCGGGATAAAATATCCCGATTTCTTTCGAGCCCCCCGAAAACACTGGCTTTAAAAAGTTTTTGCACCTCCCCAAAACGAGCTCGGACTTTTTTTTAGAGCAAGGGCCACCCGGGAGTTG
>JAZQOA010000131.1:0-22944 GCA_045627605.1 Kiritimatiellia bacterium
TGATTTCGTCTTCCGTGCGGGAGGCGAGATCCTTGATGCGGGCGACACCCTTCACGATGTCGTCGGGGCCGATGAAAACCGCGTGCGAGGCGCGTCCTTCGCCGGCCCAGCGGAAAAAGTGCTTGGGCTTCGAGGCCGAAAGCGAGAGATCAACGGGGCGGCCTTCCGAGCGCAGCCTGGCGGCAAGCGCAACGGCGGCATCGCGCTGTTCGGGGAACATGTAGCCGATGGCGACGCCCTCCTTTTCCGTCGCGGCGTCTTCGCCGAGAAGATCCTTGAGGACTTCCTGGACGACGACGTCGCCGAAGCCGAGGCCAACAGCCGGGGTCGGCTCGCCGCCAATCGACGTCAGGAGGTTGTCGTAGCGGCCACCACCGAAAATCGCCCTGAACTTGCGTTCGGTATCGAACGCCTCGAAGACAATCCCCGTGTAGTACGAGAGCCCGCGGATGACGGCGATGTCGAAGACAAGCCTGTCGGCGAAACCGTACTTTTCCGCTAGCGCGAAAAGATCGCGCAAGCGTTGCACCGCCGGGGAATCTCCGCCGGCGATCAAGGCGGCTTCGTCAAGCGAGCCAACGCCCATAAGCTCGAAGACCTTCGGCACGCCAGCTTCGGGAAGCCCCTCCTCCCTGAGGAGGTCGGCAATCGCCTCGTCGGGAATCTTGCCGCGCTTGTCCAGCGCAAGGAAGACTGCCGAATGGTGCTCCGGGGCAAAACCCTGCTTCAGCAGGAGCTCGCCGAGAAGCGCGCGGCTATTGACGTGGATGCGGTAGGCTCCGTCGGGCATGCCCATCTGGCGAAGCGCCGTGGCGGCGGCATTCAGCACCTCCGCCTCGGCGACGACAGATTCCTCGCCCACGATGTCGACGTTCCACTGGTAGTGCTCGCGCTTGCGTCCGCGCGTCATGCGCTCGTAGCGGAAGCACTGCGCAATGGTCGACCATTTGAGCGGGAAGTGGAGGCTCCCCTGCTTTGCCGCGACCATGCGGGCCAAGGTCGGCGTCATCTCGGCGCGGAGCGCGAGACGGCGGCCGCTCTTGTCCTCGAAGTTGTAGATCTGCTCCGTGACTTCCTCGCCGGCCTTGCGTTGGAGAAGCTCGAGGCTCTCGACGACGCAGGCGTCGTAGGGTGAGAAACCGCAGAGCGAGGCGGCCCGGCGCCACGCGCCGAAGACGCGCTCGCGCCAGACCATGTCCTCGGGGTAGAAATCCCGCATGCCGCGCGGCGGCTCAAAGGATATCGGCTGCTTGTCGTCCATGGATTACTTCGCGGCCTTCGACTCGGCGAGAGCGGCGAGCATCTTGCGGGAGGGTTTGAACTTGACCGTGCGGCGCGGCGGGATCACGACCGTGTGCGCGGGGTCGTTGGGGTTGCGGCCGAGACGGCTGCGGCGCGTAATGACCTCGAAAACGCCGAAATCGCGGAACTCGATGTGCTTGCCTTCGAGAATCGCGTCCTTGAGGCTGTCGATCGAGGCCTGGACCACGTCGAGGATGGCCTGCGCTGTGATGCGCTTGGTGTGCGGCATCGTGTGGACTCTCTTGTAAACAAGAGCCGCGAGCTCGCGCCTGGTCATTGTCTCTTCAGCGGCGCGGGGTTTGCGGCCGGCTTTCTTGCGGGTTTTGGGTTCCTTAGTTTCCATTTCAGTAGTCTCCTTGAGGAGTGTTGTT
The DNA here is from genome assembly GCA_045627605.1 of Kiritimatiellia bacterium. Classification (GTDB taxonomy): domain Bacteria; phylum Verrucomicrobiota; class Kiritimatiellia; order RFP12; family JAAYLN01; genus RGIG5952. Next base: position 1,674 of record JAZQOA010000131.1, read on the forward strand.
GTTGTGAGGTTTGTCACCCAGCCCGCATCCCCGAAGGATGTCGAGGCCTGGTGAAAAGGGTTAGGAAAGAACGGCGAGGGCGTCCCGGACATAGCCCGCGACGAAGTCCGGCGCTTCAGCAACCGGGATGATCTTCGAGTCTTTCTCGCCGCGGATGCGGACTTCAAGTCCGCCCTTGGCAAGGGCCTTGGCGCCGGCCACGACGCGAAGCGGGCAGCCGACGAGGTCGGCGTCCTTGAATTTCACGCCCGGACGTTCGACGCGGTCGTCGACCAGGACGTCGATGCCAAGCGACTCAAGCTTCGCCTCGAGTTCGTCCACGACCTTGACGACGTCGGGGTTCGCCGGGTCGAGGAGGAGCAGGTCGACGGCGTACGGCGCGACCGAAACCGGCCAGCGGATGCCGTCGGCGTCGTTGGATTGCTCAACGACGGCCTGGAGCGTGCGCGTGACGCCGATGCCGTAGCACCCCATGACCATGGTCTGGGGCTGGCCCTTGTCGTCGAGGTAGGTGGCGTGGAACTTCTCGGTGTACTTCGTGCCGAGCTTGAAGACGTGGCCGACTTCAATGCCGCGCTCGATCGTCAGCGGCTCGCCGCAGTGCGGGCAGCAGTCGCCGGCGACAACCGTGGCCAGATCAGCCCAGCCCGCGACGGCAACATCGTCCATGATCGAAACATGCCGGAGGTGGAAGCCGTCCTTGTTGGCGCCGCAGACGATGTCGCGGGCGCCCTTGAGGGCGATGTCGGCGTAAACGGGAATCTTGACGCCAACGGGACCGATCGACCCGAAGGGGGCGCCGACGGCCTTCTCGGTGGCAACGACATCGGCCTGCTCGAGAATCGAGCAGCCGAGCAGGCGGCGGAACTTGCACTCGTTAAGCTCGGCATTGCCCTGGACGATGGCCATGACGGGCTTGCCGTCCGCCAGGTAGACGAGCGACTTCACGACTTGGTCGGAGGGGACGCCGACGGCCGCAGCGGCCTCATCGACCGTGTGTGCGCCGGGCGTGGCGACTTCCTCGGGAATGCCGTTCTTCACATTGTATTTCGACTCGCCGACCTTGCGCTCCGCGCGCTCCTGGTTGGCGGCGTAGTGGCACTTGGAGCAGAAAAGAATACCGTCCTCGCCCGACGGGGCGAGCACCATGAACTCGTGCGAATGGTTGCCGCCGATGGTTCCGGTATCGGCCTCGACGGGGTGCGCCGCGAGACCGCAGCGCTTGAAGATGCGCACGTAGGCGTCGTACATCGCCTGGTAGCTCTTGTCGGCCGCGTCCAGCGACACGTCAAAACTGTACGCATCCTTCATGATGAATTCCTTGGCGCGCATCAACCCGAAACGCGGGCGGATTTCGTCGCGGAATTTCGTCTGGATCTGGTAGACGGTGCAGGGCAGCTGGCGGTACGAGCTGATCTCGTGCGTCATGTAGTCGGTGACGACTTCCTCGTGCGTGGGGCCGAGCACCATCGTGCGGTCAGCCCTGTCGCGAAGGCGGAACATCGAGGCGCCCATCTGCGAGGCGCGGCCCGAAGTCTCCCAAAGTTCAATCGGCTGGAGCGCGGGGAGAAGCACTTCAAGCGCCCCCGCCCTGTCCATTTCCTCGCGGACGATTTTCTCAACCTTTTTGAGGGCGCGCACGCCCAGGGGCGTGAACGAATAGAGCCCGCCGCTGACCTTGCGGAGCATGCCCGCGCGGAGCATGAGCTTGTGGCTGACGATTTCGGCTTCCTGCGGGTCGTCGCGGAGCGTGTTGATCAGTGATTTAGTCCAGCGCATTTTTTGAAAGGGTTGCAGGTGGTGGGAGGGACTGTCGGCGCCAGGGTTAATCGGCCTTGGCGACCTTGATGGCGATGGGGCCGCGTTCGCGGATTTCCACCGAGAAGGAAACCTCGTCACCTTCCATGAGGTCGTCGAATCCCCCGCCCTCGACAGCGGAGAAATGGAAGAAGACGTTGTTGGGATACTCGGGGCAGCCAATGAAGCCAAAGCCGTCCTTGATCGTGCAGACCTGGCCGCGAAGCACCGCGCCGGGAACAGGCTCGAAGACCTCGCTCTTCTGCGGGGTGTCTTCGCCGTCGTCTTCGCGCGAGCCATAGTGGCCGGCGCCAATGCCGGTGTCGACGAAAAGCTGACGGATGACCGGGTTCTTAATCGTTCCCGTGACGTCCATGATCTCGTGCATCGCGACCGGATACGTGACTTCGTTGATGAGGCGCATCGACGTTGTCGTCTGGTGGAGGGCCCCCTGGTCGTCGGTGTACTCGAAGTTCCAGCCGAGGAGCATCACGCGTACGCCGAGACGGTTGAGCTTGTTGACAAGCGGCACGAAATCGCTGTCGCCGGCGACGAGAACCACGACGTCAAAGAGACCGCGCAACGCGAGGTCGAAGCACTCGAGCGAGAGCATCACGTCAATGCCGACTTCGTTGTTGCCCTGGATGGGACGGTAATGGGTGATGACGTTCTCGTTCATGAGGACGTCGTCGAAAAGCCGCTCCGTGTAGAGTTTTTCACGGGCCTGGGTCTGCTGCGCGGAGAAACGGCCGCGAAAGAAATGCGCATCGACAACATGCGCGTAGGCGGGGTCTACGCCTTCGAGTTCCGCCGCCTTGACGCGGATGAACTCGTGGAGCCCCGGCACGGATATGCGCTGGCGCCGCGGATGCGAGTAGCGATAGTAGTTGCTGATATGGTGGAAGAAGCCGCCATCATAGAAGACGCCGATGCGAAGAAGCTTCGGCAATGCTGTGTTCTTTACTTGAGTTGCCATATTTTCACCTTAAAACGACCCCCATTATCGGGTAAGTCACCTTTTCATCGCCGAGGCCATCTCCCGGCGGGCGTCGCGATCTACTTCGCGGCGCTTGATCGCCTCGCGTTTGTCCACCATGTTCTTGCCCTTTGCCACGCCGATTTCAAGTTTCACCCTCCCCTTTTCGGAAAGGTACATCTTGAGGGGGACGAGAGTCAGGCCTTTTTGCTCCTGGTTGGCGCGCAATTTCAGGATTTCGCGCTTGTGCGCAAGAAGCCTGCGCGGACGCTGCGTGTCGTGGTTGAAGCGGTTGCCAAAGTCGTATGGGGGGAAGTTCGCCTGGAGCAGCCAGAGCGAAGTTCCCTCCGCCTGGACGTAGGAGCCGACGATGCTTACGCCGCCTTCACGGACGACTTTGACCTCGGTGCCGCGCAAGGCGATGCCGACTTCAAGCGTGGAAAGAATCGCATAGTCGTGAAACGCCTTGCGATTTGACGCAAGGACGCCGTCCCTGCGCTGTTCCTTTCCCTTGGCACCCATTTGAATCTGCCTCCACCGACAGGCGGAGCCCTTGCACCGCGCGTCCAGCCCAACTACGGCAATGGCGGATTAAAACATCCACTTGGTATGCGCGGCCTCTTCCTCGGCCACGGCGTCGAAATCATTTTCCGCGATCAACTTGCCTTCGCCAATTTCACGAAGTGCGATGTCAAGTTTGTCTTCGTCGGGCGAGAGCGGCATGACAAGGGGGCGCATACCCGTGTTAAGTTCCTTGACGCGCTTCGAAACCATGTTGACCAGTATCGGTATGCTGGGGACACGGAGCTTTGCCTGCTTGACGAGTTCTTGATCCATTTTTACTCTCCACAACCCGAAATGGGTCATAAATTAAAGTTTGTCTATTTTACCAAAGGATATACTTAAAATCAAGGACGTATCATAAAAAAATACAAGCAAAACAAAGGAAATCGGGGATGGAATGTCCTTATTTTTGCATCATGGGCGATGTAAAAACCAATATCGGTAAAACAAAATTCTACACAAACACGCCGTGCGTGTATGAAATGACTTGCGACTTCACCACACGTAAGGCGGGGAACATCACCCTTACCTCAGCTCGCCCCTGATAATCTCCGAGGCAAACTGCGGGACGTCCATCTTGAATGCCGCCGCCAATGTTCTGAATTCGTCCCATTCGTTGAGCGAAAAGCCCACGGGCATCAGCTCCGCGCCGCTACTTTGGCGCCAGGCCGCCATGACTTCCGGTGCGTCCGCCACCTTGCGGCCGAAGGCTTCGAGGATGGTTTCCGCAATGGTTGAATTCCCCCTGAAATTGTAGATCAAGTGGTACCAGCCATGGGTGAGCCACCCTTCCCCGAAGGGCTCCTGCTCAGCGGGGTGCGCCTTCAGTTTCGCCGCCATAGCCGCGTGGAGATCGGCGAACTTGACTTTGCGGGCCGCGCACGCGCCACGGAGCCAGTCGTTGTAGGCGACGGCGCGTTTGTCGTCGTCGCCCTCGCATGTCGCGGACATGACAGGCAGACCGCATACGACCAGGTCGGACCCCGCCGCCACGAATAAATCGACGAGTTCAAGCATGTTGGTCTGCAGCTCCGCCAATTGCTCCGGAAAATCTGCGGGGCGTTTCGGGCGCATCACGTTGCTGCCGGCGACCAAGACTGCCATCGCGGGTTTTTCTTCGGCCAGTTTTTTGGCGTTTTCGAGGAGTTCCCGCATGTCGGGGTTGAAGCGCACATACGCGGTTTTCCTGACAACAGGACGCTTGTCGATCACTTCCAGACCCTTCGCCACCATCGGCACCCATCCCGCAGCGACGTCGTTGCCCCAGGCGACGACACGGTCGCCGACGAAGACGATGTCCGGCGCCTTGCCGGTGTCGTCGCGCGGCGGCGCGGCGGGAGTCTGCGGCGCGGGGCGCCGGCCGGCGGCGACGGCCTCGCGGAGCAAACGCTCGGCGCACCCCTTTCGCTTCTCCCCGTTTTTCTTGGCGGACTCCAGCGCCTGGGCTTCGTCCCAGTTGAGCCAGAGATTGAAAGTGCGGGCATCTGGCAAGTCACGCCAGGCCGCCTCAATGGCCGGCGTGGTTTCCACGCCAAATGCCGCCAGAACGCCCTTCGCCATCATCGCGTTGCCGTCGTAGTTCATGTGGACGCCGTCCTTCGTGAGCCGGTATTTGGCATCCTTGGGCAAGGGCGTCTCGCCAATGGTCTTGCGCATCAGCGCGTTGAGGTCCGCAAGAGGAATGCCGCGCGCCGCAGCCTCTTCGCGGAGGAAGCCGCACAGCATGAGGATCTGCTGGTTCTCGTCCGAATCGGGCGTGTCCTCGCCGCGAAGGGTCGGCGTGAGGAGCACGGGCCGGATGCCGGCGTCGCGGGCCATGTCGAGCATGGCGCGGACGTTCCTCTGGTAGGCGTCGAAATCGACCTTGCCGTCCTCTTTCCGCACCATCCGCTTGACATCATTGACGCCGCAGGAAATCGTCACCCAAGCCGGCTTGTTGGTGACGACGTCGCCGGCAAAACGGCGGACCATGTTCTGCGAGGTTTCGGCGGAATGGCCGGCGGGAATCTTGCCGACCTGAACTCCGGCAATTTCAAATCCCTTCATCACCATGTTGATATAGCCAGCCGGGTAATCGCCGAACTCCGTGATGGAGTCTCCGACAAAGGCGATGACCTCGCCATTCTTCACCATACCCTCGCCCAGGGTCGCGGACACCGCTGCGAAAGCAGCCACAAACAATAATGAAAACTTCATTTTCCCTCCGCAGGCAAAAAAAAATGGCGGAGAGGGGGGGATTCGAACCCCCGGTACCCGAAAAACGAGTACGACGGGTTAGCAACCCGCTGCCTTCAGCCACTCAGCCACCTCTCCGCGAAAACCAAGGCGGACATTGCCGCCAAAGGTTACATTCAATGATATCAAAATACCGAAATTTTGCAAATTGTTTTTACAAGGGGACGACATTCAGGCAACGGGAGAACACTTTTTGTCGAGGCAAAATGGAATCAATGCTCGCCGTCTGCCGCGTTGTCATGGGCTGGCAACCCCGTCTCGATGGAGAAATCATAAAAGCGGTTACGCCCTTCGCAACCGGTTATGCCAGCGAAATACTCCAGCTCCAATGCGTCGTCGGAGAAGCCAAAGGTGCGGCCCCCGCATTCGACGGTCATCCGCCGCGTCTCCTTGTAGGCCTCGACCGTCACGGCAAGCTCGTAGCGGCACTTCGGCTCAAACGGCGCCCGGAGAAACGCCGCAAGCGTCCATTTGACGGCATGCCCATCCCAGTCGTATCGCCAGATGTTGATTCCTTCATTGTAGAGCACGATTTCGTGGTGGCGGCGGAATTCCGGGAAACGACCGTCCGCCGAGCGCCCCAGCTCAGGCGCGATCACGATAAGCGGGGCCATCAGGTGGTCGAAGCTCATCGTCGAGGCGACCCGGCACTTGCCGCAGAGCTTCTCCCTGTAAAGCATCGAGGAGTAAACCTCCGTGACATGGCCGGCGTAAAGCTCCTCGTCGCTCCAATCGCCCGATGCATTCACAATGTGGTCGTCGCACTGTGCAAATCCATGTACATAGTCCCAGCGTGTCGACTTGACGTCCATCCACTCGTCAGGATTCCACTTGCCCTCGGCAAAACTGATCGTCTTTTTCATATTTTTAAATTATACCACAACACTGGAACCTCAACCCAGACAGGAGAAATGGTCCTTGCCTCTCCAGGTGGCATCCCCTCCCCTTCTTTCTCCGCGGAAAGCGAGCCGTCTCATTATTCCGGCAATATGGGGAATGTCTCCAGGGCCATTCGCTCGTCCATGGAGCGAAAAAGCACACTGTCACCGTCAAAAACTTTATGATTGATTTTTTTTCTTCCATCTTCATATTTTGAGACAGAATTTTCCACAAGTTTCTCCGTTATCCAGCCATCTGATTTTATGATTTTTCCCTTGGGCCATTCAAGAACCTCCCTGCAGTCAATGGGGACCTGAAACTCAATATAATTAAAATTATCAATACGTGACATATTGTTGGAATCGCATTCTTCATTAACGTGGTATAAGAACTCGCGGGTTTGGATCCTCGACCCCCGCCAGCGAAGGTCCCCTTTCCCATATTCTTCATCATAGAACAGCACTTTCAATATACAATTAATCACCCCTTTGCCATTTGGAAAATCATGGGTTTTAACATCTTCGACCATGAAATACAAGCCATCCGGGACCTTGACAAAATACGAGCGATAATAACTTTTCCATATGTCGGAAACATACCCATTATCCCACAATTCATCAAAAAGGCGATTTTTGACGACGGTGGTCGTGTCCTTCGATTTCCACCTCCGGTAGGTTTCGAAATTTAACGCATATTTCAAAAAACGGTCATCCTGATCGCATCGGTTTGAGGCGAGCATCTTTTTGATTTGAATGGTCATGAGGTCTTTGCTGGTTAGCGCTTTTCCGGCAACAGGCGCCTGAGGTTTCGGTGGATCAAACATTCGATTTGACCCGAAACAGTCATCAGACGCATTGTCTTCCCCGTCTTCATTCTCCTCGTCGCCCCCCGCGCCAAAAGCGCTTTCGCCAGGGGAAAAATAGGCACTTGCCTTTTGGGCGAAGCGCTTGTAGACCGCCCATGCCTTCTCCTTGTCGAAGCTACTTCCGCATCCCTCGCATTTTCCACATTGAATATTCCCGCGAACACCTGTTCCCGCGCATTTCCCGCACTTTCCCGTTCCGTGGCAGAATCCGCACTGCCGCTCAATTGTCCCGTCAATTTGCTGGACGACGATAACGCCCGCCCCTTTGCAATTCGACATACTGCAAACCCCGCTTCCAAGGCAAGTGCCGCATTTCCGGCCAATGGTACCCGCGCCATTGCACTTCGCGCAAAGAGTTTTCACCGACGACTCAAAGTCGTTCCTGTCTTTAATCGAAGGGGCGACTAACTTGCCGTACACCTCGCTTTTCCCCGAGCAGAGAAGGGCGGCGGCCGCCGCCTTGAAAACATATTGGCGTAAATCGTCCGGCATCTCGCGGTCTCTCAATTTGAACCACTGTTTTGCCGTTTCGTAATCCGGATCTTTTTGAGCCAGTTCTTTACAATCCTTTTCCAAATCCTTGCCGACCTCGGAGTCCTCCGCCCGCAGAGGCAGAGTCACAATTGACAGAACCACCGAAGTGAGAAGAATGATCGCGTTGACAGTCTTCATAATGTTTTTTTCCGTTGCCACATGAGAATTTTCAAGCAGGCGGACTCCCGCCTCAACAATAATATACGAAGGGATGTTTCAATATCTGACAATCAAAGGAGGCTATTGCAAAGAAACTACCAGCACGGACGCACGGGGACGCGCGTTCCTACCCAATCGGGCAAAATTGGCAGGGTCACGCATCCCGCGTGACCGCAACGCCGAGGTTTTGCAATTGCCTCAAAGGTAATAATTGCAAGAGGCTCAGGCCTTTTGCGAATCTTCCCACGCCTTGCGGTTCTCGGCGATTTGCGCGGGGTCGAGGACGCGCTCGGGATACGACGAACAAGGCAGGGCCTGGTCGCCCGCGACGGCGGGGTTCGTGCAGGCGTTGTCGTTTCGCCAGGCATCGCGCTCCTCCTTGTTGCGGAAGTTCGGCACCTTGTAGGGCTTGTTGCCGTCGAGAATCGAGCGGAACGCCAGAATGCCGCAGATGCCCATGTCCACCGCCTGGTAGACGTCGATCGACCATTTTCCTTCTTCCTTGCCGAGAATCTTCTCGATGAAGAAATGCGTCGGGTAGAAGTCGCTGCCGCCATGGCCCGAGACGCCGCTCGACGCCGCCAGCTCGGGCGAGACGAACTTGTCGGGCGTGTAGTATTTCGTGTCGCCTTCGCACAGCTTGCCGTCGTGCTCGCGGTAATGGCGGATCATGCCGCCTTCCGGCCCCTTGTGCGTCCCGAGATAGCCTTTCGTGGCGTAGACCCTGTAGTCGGTGTGCGCGGGTTCGAGTTTGAGGGGGCCGTGGATGCTCCTGACAATCGCGCCATTGTCGAGCGTCACCATTTCAATGCCGCTGGCATGGCCGCCCGCGTGGCCGAGCCGGTAGAACTCCTCGATCGGCGGGTTCTCGAAGCCGACGACCTGGACGGGACGCCGCCCCGTGATAGTCATGATGGGCCCCAGCGAATGCGTGCAGTAGAATGTCGGGCAAAGGTGGTTGCGCCAATGCGACGGCTCGCCGCGCGTCAGGCCGATCCACCACGACGAGCAGTCGTGGATGTATTCGCATTCGGCATAGGTGACGTCGCCGATTGCGCCTTCGCGGTACTTGCGCCACATCTCGAAGGTCAAGTCCATGTAGCAGTAGTTCTCGGCGTAGGCGTAGACAAGCCCGGTTTCCTCGACGGTTTCGACGAGTTCGACGGCCTGTGCCATCGTCTCGCTGGGCAACACCTCCGAAAGCACGTGCTTCCCCGCGCGGAGGCAGCGGATTGCAAACGTGGCGTGTTCGGTGGCGTAGTTGGCCAGCACCACGGCATCCATGTCGTATTTGATGAAGTCGTCGAAACGGGCGAAGCACTCGATTGCGATACCTGCCTCCTCCGCCGCCTTCTTCGCGCGCTCAAGCAACGGCGCGTAGCTGTCGCAAACCGCCACGAGTTCCGCGTGCGGATGGTGCAGGAGCACGTTGATCATCGAGATGCCGCGCCCACCACCAAAAACACCAACCCTGACTTTTCCGTTCGATTCCATTTTCGTTGTTCCTCAAATATTCCCTTGACTACTTGAGCAGCGCGAGGTACCAGCGGGCGAGACCATGGCCCGCGAGCATCCAGAGGATGGCGGCGGCGGCGATGAAAGGCCCGTAGGGGATTTTTCCCTGGAGGTCACGCTTCTTCGCGACGATGAGCCCGATGCCGACGAGCGACCCGAGGAGCGACGAGACGAAGAGCGTGAAGACGACGGCCTGCCAGCCGAAAAACGCGCCAACGGCCCCCATGAGCTTGACGTCGCCAAAGCCCATTGCCTCCTTCTTGTAGACGGCCTTGCCGACAACCGAGACGAGATACAGCACGCCGAACCCTGCGGCGAGTCCGATGCCCGACCAGACAAGCCCGCCCAACCAGGTGTTTTCGCCATGGAGCTGCGGCAAAAAAGCCGAGGCGGCAACGCCGAGGACCATCCCGCCGATGGTGACGCGATCAGGAAGAATGTACCAGTCAAGGTCGATGAAAGTGCCGAGCTCAAGTCCGAAGACCACGAGCCACATCAAGAGCATCACGAGCGGATCCTCGCAGAAGCGCCAGGCCGCCGCAAGGAAAAGTCCCGCCGTGAGCAGTTCGAGGAGCAGGTAGCGGGGGGAGATTTTCGTCTTGCAGGAGGCGCATTTGCCGCCGAGCGCCAACCAGCTGAGAACCGGGATATTGTGGTACCAGGGGATCAGCTTGTTGCAGTTCGGGCAGTGCGAGCGCGGCAACACGATAGACTCGCCGCGCGGGATGCGCCAAATGCAAACGCTGAGGAAACTGCCGAAGCACGCCCCCATCATCCCGGCGAAAACCATGACAAGGCACCTCGCCTCGTCAAGCGTAAGCTCCCAGGTCGGCATCGCGTCACTTCCCCGCGGCACCTGGCGCAAGGGGCATTCCAACGCCACCCGGCATCATGCCCGCCGCCCCCTGGGCCTGCTGCAACTTGCGGATGACGCGCTGCGCCAACGCCATGAGCGTCTGGTTTTTCTCAATAAGGGCATACGCCTTCTCGCCACCGTAGCGCATGCCGTTTTCAAGCGATGCCATAGCCGCCTCGACTTTGCCGTCCGCGACTTGCACGAGCGACCAGTCGAGCCACGCCTGCCAGTCCGTCGGCTTAAGCTTCAGGTAGGCGGGCATCAAGCTGCGGAGTTTTTCCATATCGCCAAGCGACCCGTAAATCCGGATTGCCGTCATCGCGCGCTCCGAATTGCCAAGCACCCAAGAGGATTTCCAGACGCGGTTCATGGCGCGGGCCGCATTGGAAACGTCACGGACCTTGTCAAGGAGCAACGCCAGCCTGTAGCCATCGCCCACGCTCAGCCCCGGCTCGTCGACGTATTTCGCGAGCAAGGCGCGCACCCCGCCCTCGTTGCCGAGCTTGGCCTCGAGTTCGGCGATGCGGAAGGCCATGTCAAGCGGATACTTGCCGCCTACCTGCTCGGAGGCGAGACACGCCTCGAGTTCGGCCTGCGACTTCTGCGTCTCGAGGATGTAGTCGCGGACGTAGGGACCGCGGTCGTTGTTGGGATCCTGCTGGATGAAGAACTTGACGACCTCAAGGGCCTCTTCAAGCCGCCCCTGGCGGAGGAGGACGTCCTGCACGGCGCGGAAAGTCGCCTCAGGGCTTACCGGGTAGAGTAGCCGCGCCTCGTTGTAGGCGCGTTCGGCATCGGCGTAGCGGCCGCGGTTCATGTAGAGGCCGGCGATGGCGCTGCGCAACTTGGAGAACGATTTCTGCGCCGGCAGGTCGCGGCGGAAGCGGTCGTCGCGCGTGATGCGGCGGACGTACCAGTCCCAGAAGTCCATGTCGTCCGTGACGTGCTTCTGCGTGAGCGGTGTCATCTCGGCGTTGATCTGCATGATGAGGCCGTGGGGCGTGAGGTACGGGTACATCCAGGGGATGACGTAGCTTTCCTCGACGTAGAAGTTGTGCCACCGCTTGTTGTGCTTGAAGATCATGTCGCAGAGGATGCCGTTGATCTCCATGACGCCGAGGGCGCCGACGACCTGCACGCGGTTGTTCTCGATGACGAGGTCCGCGTTTTGCGGCCGCTTGCCGGAGCGGACCTCGTCGACGTAGACCGCGAAGGCGTTCTCGCTGTCCTTCGGCGTCGGAATCCAAAGCTGGTCGGCGTAGAGATCGCGCGTGACGGACATGAAGGTGTTGTCCGCAAGCGCGTTCTGGGTGATCAGAAAGACGTCGGGACGGACGTCCGCAGAGTAGATCATGTAGGTCGGGACGAAACGCCCGGGGTCCGTTCCTCCGAAGAAGACGGCCTTCTCCCCCATGGCCGGCGGGAAGAGCGGGTTGGGAAGCGGCTCCTCGTCGTCAAGTTCCTCGGTGATCGCGTCGGCGCCGCGGAGCTGGTAGTTTCCGAACTGCCAGCCGTAATCGTGGCCGTTTTGCTCGGCACCGCTCAATTCGAAGACGAGACGGTCGTTGTAGTAGTTCTCGTAGACGGGGATGAAGGAGGAGGCGAAGACCAGGGCCGCGGCGACGACGGCGAAAAACTTGGCGAAGAACTCAATGCGTTCGCCGCGAACACCGTTGATTTTGCCGTTCAGGCGGCAGAGACCGGCGACCATGCCGTTCAGCACGACAAGCGCGAAAATCAGGCCATAGCCGATCCAGAGGGCGAAAAGGCCATGCGAGGAGATGAACTTCACCTTCTGGATGAAGGTGTCCTGAAGGTCGCCCTTGGGGTTGGCAAGCATGATGAGGAAGATTGACATCACGAGGAAGTTGCAGACGCTGCCGATGATCCACTGCTGCGAGACGGCGTCGAGCGACGAAGAGACGAGCTTCCGCCGGGAAAGCGTCCAGAGGCCGAAGACTGCCGCCGCAACAATGACGACTGAGAAGACGCCCGGCACGAAAGTGCAGGCGGCGGAATGCGCAGACAGAGTCGATGCAAAGACGTCCGACCATTTCGACGCGATTTTATCCACTGGTATATTCTCGGCCTTGGCGAAAAGGTAGACGATGCACGCCTGGAGAATTTTGTAGAGCAGGCGGACGGCTAAGAGCCCGGCGCCGGCGACGACCATGCCGACCGTGACGGTTTCGGAGAGGTTGCGCTCGCGGAGCATGCGCCGGACGGCGTCCTCCATCTGCGAGTAGACCATCCAGGCGCCGCCCAGGAAGCAGACGAGGAGCAAGACGCCAAACGAAAGTTTGTCAATGCGCGAGGCATCGAACACGCTTTCAATGGCCGGAATGTTGCCGAGGATGACGAAGAAGATCGTGACGGCGATGAGCGCGACGGACATGGCCAGCGGACGCATTCCGCCCCAGATTGCCGCGACGGCAGAGACCAGCATCAGGAGCACGGAGACGAGACGCAGCATGCTGGCGGTCTTGTCGCTGATGGCGTCCGCCGCGACAAAGCAGTCGACGCCCCACAGGACGAGGGCGAGCAACGCGAACCCGGCCGCGACGCCGAGAAGACGCCTGTCGCCTTTCGCGTCGCCGCCGCGACAAAGCCGCCACGCCGCGAACGGCAGGAAGCCGAACGGGGCGAGCAACAGCGTGAACTGGCGGCGGAGATCCGTGAAGTAGTCGCCGATCTGGTGGATGAAGCGTGGGGCGAAGATGTTGGTCGGCGCAATCTTCTCGTACTGGCCGCGCGTCAGGGCGTGCTTGAAGCCCTCCCACGTGCGCGGGTAGCCCCAGTTCATCGGCGGGTTGCGGAGATCCGAGACGATCGGCATGTAGACGTAGAACGAGACGCCGAGCTCGCCCATGAGGAAGGTCATCGCCACGCTGAAACCTGAAGGCAGCGTCAGCGAGGCGTGGATGAGGAGCACGAAGTTGAAGACGACCGGGGCCCAAAACCACCAGGTGCTTGGATGGGTCAACCCCAGGAAAACGCCCTTGAGGACGAGGACGTAGAGGACGATTTCGACGGCGGCGAGCGGCGCGGCGAAAAGCAGACCGCGGGGCGTCGCAAAGGCGAGCGCGAGAAAGACGACGATGCCCAGCGCAAATGCGGCGTTGTACATCCCGATGCCCAGCGTGGGCACCGTGGAGAGGTCAATGCCGCGCGGCAACTGTGCGCCTTCGACGCCGAAAGCCATGAAGAGCGCGATGAGGAAGAAGAGGCCGGCGAAACCAGCCGGGACGACCGTGAACTTCGACTTCCAGTCGCCCCCGCCAAAGGCCGCCGCAAAGGAACTCAGACCGAGAACACCTGTCAGAAGTGCCGCGTAGACGGCGTATTTGGCGGGTTCCATCAGCGCGATGTTGGCGGCGTTGACCGAGCCGACGATGCCCGGTTTCGTCACCGAGGCGCCGAGAAAGAGCAGGAAAACCGCGAGGCCGACGAGACCGCCGCAGAGATACGCCATCGGCTGCCGGAGGCGGTCGCGCCCGTCGTTCCCGGTGGAGGTCCTGCGCCAAGCGAGCATCACGGCCAGCGCGAGGGCAAAGGCGACGACACCGGCCAGGCAGAGCGACGGCGACGGGATGTTGACCTCGCGGAGGACGGGCATCTGCTTGGGGAGGTCCTGCTGCATCGGGAGCGAGCCGAGCTTGAGGATGACGGCGGCCAGCCCGAAGGGGATTGCCACGAGCATGAAGTCGCGGAAGAGCGCGATGTCGCGGAGGAAGATGATGACGACCAGAGGCAGCGCCGCGAGAAGCAGGACCTGGTAGTTGGTGAGGCCGAGGCCAAAGACAAAGGCCGTCATCCAGAGGAGCTTGTCCGACGGCCGTCTCATCCAGCGGTAGGTGAGGAGCAGCACGAGCATGAGGAAGAAGGCGCCAAGAGAATAGACCTCGACGATCGTCGACTGCGACCACATCACGGGCGAGAAGGCGAAAAGCAAGCTGCCCGCGACACCGCCAGCCCAGCAGACGAGGTTGTCGCCGCTCTTGTTGTCGCGCTTGATGACGGTGCCGGCATCCGCCAGCATGTCGGAGGCCGAGCGCGTAATCAGCATTGCGGTGCAGCCTGCCGCCAACGCGCCGAAGATCGCCGAACCAAGCGCAATCGCCCAGGCCGGGTCGGGCTGTCCGCGGAAGGTGACGAAGCTGAAGATCCGCGCCAGAAAGAACGAGATGATGCTCCAGATCGGGTATCCGGGCGGGTGCGGCACGCCAAGATGGTCGCCCGCCACGGCGAGTTCTCCGGAGTCTTCAAGGCCGACGGACGGCCCCAGTGTCAGGAAGTAGACGGCGAAGGAGATGGCCGTGGCCGTCCAGAACGACGCCCAGTCGATTTTCCTGAAGAATGGTGTTTGCTTTTCCTTGCTCATGGTGTCCTTCCCGTCTGCGGCCGCGGCATCCGCCCCGGCCCTTTTTTCTAATCAAGCATGATTGAGCGGAGTTTGGCGATGTCGTCCTTCGTGAAACCCAGCGACAGGACGTAGGCCTCGATCTTCTCGTTGATCGTCTCGCCCGGCCAGTTGTTGAAACCGGCGACGAGGTTGTCGAAGAGGTTGCGGTGGTTGAAGTGGGAGGAGCCGTTCCAGAAGCCGGTGGACTCCCAGTCAAGGTAGAGTTCCTCTTCGGCGACGCCAAGAAGACCGTTGATGATGAAGGCGACGGCGCCCGTGCGATCCTGCCCCGCGATGCAATGGAAGTCGATCGGGTAGTTCTTTTCGTCGAGGAAGACCTTGAAGACCTTGGCGAAGGCCTCCTTGCCGGAGGGTTTCTGCATGTTGCCGTATGCCGACGAGGAGATGTGGAACCAAGTGACGGCGTCGCCAAGGGGAGATCCCTCCATTCCCCAGCATTCGCTGTCGGAGCGGAGATCGATGTCGCTCCTGATGCCCAGGGTCTTGGTCATGTAGGCCCGAGTCTCTGGCGTGAGGCGAGTCTTGCCAGCGACCTTGCCTTTCGAGACCTTGCCGTAGACGGCCTCCGCCGTCTTCTCAAGCGAGCGGACCTTGTCGTGGGCAAGCCGCGTCACCAAGACCGAGGGGGCGGACTTGTAGCCCCAGCTCCAAGTCGCCGCACCCGTGCGAAGCGTGACGGCAATGAGATTGCGTCCCTTTTTGACCGGCACGGGGAAACAGTAGTTGTCGGGCGTGTACGGGCCGCGCCAATTGCCGGCCTTGTCAAGGTCGAAGGCGATTTCGCCATTGGAACGGAGGTTCCACCAGTAGTCGCCGCCCGCCGACATCGACATCCAGCCGTCGTCGGAGGCCTCAACCTCCTGGATCATCACCGCCGGGCCCTTCGCCTTTTCCTTGCCGAAGTCATGCGTGACCCCCTCCTCCATGACGAGCTTCTCGCCCTTGCAGCCGAGGAACTCCTCCGGAACGGCCGCCAGCGCCTTCAGCGCGGCGTCGCCTTCGGCGTCGAACTTCGCCTGCGGCGGGAAGAAGACGGTCCACTCGGACTGGAGCGGCGCCGTAACCATCTTGAGGTCGCCGGGCTTCGCCTCGACGGCCTTCCATTTCGCGACTTCGGCGTTGATGGCGTCTTCGCGCACCTTGAGCGACGGATCCCTGGCGATGAGCTCCTCCTTGGTGTAGAACGTCTCACTCGCGTTGTTGTTGAGTCCCGCCGTGCGAATGACCATCCCCTGCTTCACGCGGCGCCCGTCGAGTCCGATGCGTCCGCCAAGGTCGCGGACGTTGGGAACGCCGGGGATGCGGATGAGGCGGGGGGCCAGATCCTCGGTGGTGAATGTCCCGACTGCGACGTTCGTTCCCGAGGCGACCTTCCACTGGTAGGATCGGGCAATTTCAAGGTTGTCGATCTTGACCGAGTTGGTCTCCGCCACGGAGACGAAGTTGGTCGAGAAGACAACCGTCCTGTCTGGAAGGCGGGAAACTTCAACTTCATACGGGGCGAAATGGTCGATTTTGCCGATTGGCGTGTCGCCCTTGCGGATTGCGACCTCGCCCCCCCCGTCGTATGTCCACACGAGTTCCGTCGGCTCCGGATAGTAGCCGAGCGCCTTCATCTCCTCGCGGCGCTTCGGGTCCGCGAAGAAGGCGACGCGCTCTTTGCGCGGCATCTTGAGGTAGGCCTTCTGCCCCTCGCGCAAGGTGGGCACCGTGGCGCCGTCGCGCGGAGAGACGAGCCTGAGGGGCGAAGAGGCGTTGCACCCCGTGGCGGCAAAAAGGCCTGCGGCGAAAGCAACGGCCAGAACGAAACAACGTTTTATCATTGACTTCTCCTTGCGGGTTGGACGCGGCGAGCGGCCGTGCCCGACCCTTTACTTCACGAGGTAGGCGTAGGCGTTGCGGAACATCTTCATCCACGGGCCGGCCTCGCCGTCGCAGAAGCCCTGCGGACGGTACGAAAGCTGCAGTGCGCGGAAACCACGCTCAGGATGCGGCATCGTGATCGTCACGCGGCCGTCAGGCGTCGTAAAGCCTGTGAAACCGCCCTTGGTTCCGTTCGGGTTCCAGGGGTAGCGCTCGGTCGCGAGACCGTCGTTGCCGACGTAGCGCATCGCGACGAGTTTCGCGTCGATGACCGCGTTGCGGTCGGCATCGGTGTCGAATGCCGCCCGGCCGTCGCCGTGGGCGACCGCGATCGGAAGACGAGACCCCGCCATGCCCCGGAAGAAAACGGAGGGAGAGTCAAGCATCTCGACCGTGACATAACGGGCCTCGAACTGCTCGCTCTCGTTGCGGACGAACTTTGGCCAGTTCTGTGCGCCGGGAATGAGATCCTTGAGTTGCGAGACCATCTGGCATCCGTTGCAAACGCCCAGGGCAAGCGTGTTTTCACGCTTGAAAAAAGCCTTGAACATCGCGGAAAGCCGCGGGGAGTTGAGGATGCTCGCCGCCCAGCCGGTACCGGAGCCCAGGACGTCGCCATAGGAGAAGCCACCGCAGGCGACGAAAGCGTCGAAATCGTCGAGAGTGGCGCGGCCCTCGTGGAGGTCGGTCATGTGGACGTCAATGGAGTCGAAGCCCGCTTCGCGGAAGGCCGCCGCCATCTCGACGTGGCCGTTGACGCCCTGCTCGCGCAAAATCGCCACGCGCGGCGGGAGGTTGAGCGTGAACTCATGGACTTCGTCCGGCTCGTAGGTGAGCTTGAAATTCATGCCGCGGTCAGTGGCGTCGGCGGCAAGTGCGAACTCCTCGCGGGCGCACTTCGGGTTGTCGCGGAGCTCCTGCATGGCCGCCGTCGTCTCGGTCCAGGCCGAGCGGAAGGCGTTGACGTCGCCGGAGATTTTCTTCGCGCCATCGACTGCGATCGAAACCTGACGGTCGTCGCGCGTGCGGCCAATGCGGGTCACGCAAGAAGTGAGACCCTCCGCGCGGAAACGGGCGACCACTTCGTCGACCTTGTCGTCCGCGACCTGGAGCACAGCGCCAAGTTCCTCCGAGAAAAGCGCGCCAAAGGATCCGTTTTCCCCGGCGGGAAGGTCGGCGTCGAATCCAATGCCGCCGCCAATGGCCATTTCGACCAGCGTCACGGCGACACCACCATCGGAGCGGTCATGGTAGGCCATGAGCATGTCGTCCGCCACCAGCGATTGCATCGCCTTGAAGAAGCCGAGGAAAGTCTTGTGCGCGCAAAAGTCCGGTGCCTTGTCGCCGACCTGCGAGAGCACCTGGGCAAGCGCACCGCCGCCAAGGCGGTTGCGGCCGCCCGCAAGGTCTACGAGAACAAGCGTGGACTTGCCGCGCTTGAAATCGGGAGTCAGGGTGTGGCGGACGTTGTCGACCGGCGAGAAAGCGCTCACGACGAGACTCAGCGGGGCGCGCTGGCGGTATGACTTGCCATCCTCGTCCCAGAGGACGCGCATTGAGCAAGAGTCCTTGCCCACGGGGATGGAGACGCCCAACCCGATGCAAAGTTCCTTGGCGACGGCGGCCACGGTGTCGTAGAGGCGGGCGTCTTCCCCTTCCTCGCCGCAGGCGCACATCCAGTTGGCGGAAAGCTTGACGCGGCCGATGTCGCCGACCCAGGCGGCGGCGATGTTGGTAAGCGCTTCGCCCACGGCCATGCGGCCCGAGGCGGGGGCGTCCATGACCGCGACAGGAGCGCGTTCGCCGATGGCCATTGCCTCGCCGCTCTCGCTGTGGAAGCCCGTGAGCGTCACGGCGCAGTCCGCAAGCGGCACTTGGAAGGGACCGACCATTTGGTCGCGGTGCACCTGGCCGGTGACCGAGCGGTCGGCAATCGTCACGAGGAAGTTCTTGGCCGCGACGGCAGGGAGCCTGAGCAGCCGCTCGAAAGCCTCCTGCTCGCCGATGCCGCCCAAATCGAGCGGGACGGCGTTGAAAGGCACGTGGCGGACGTCGCGCTTCATCCGCGGCGGCTTGCCAAGGAGGACTTCAATGTCCATGTCGATCGGGTTGTCACCGAAATGGGCGTCGTGCAGCACCATGCGGCGGTCGTCGCGCGCCACGCCGATGAAAGCGACGGGGCAACGCTCGCGGGCGCAGATGTCCTCGATGAGCTTGCGGTCCTCCTTGCGGACGGCGAGCATGTAGCGCTCCTGGGCCTCGCAGCACCAGATTTCCATCGGGTTCATCGACGGCTCCTCGTTGTGGACGACGCGCAACTCGAAGTCGGCGCCGACGTCCTCGACAATTTCGGGGCAGGCATTGGAAAGTCCGCCGGCGCCGATGTCGTGGATGGCGAGAATCGGGTTGCGATCGCCCATCGCGCAGCAGGCTTCGATGACCTCCTGGGCGCGGCGCTCCATCTCGGCGTTGCCGCGCTGCACGGAGTCGAAGTCGAGCGCCTCGGCATTGGTGCCCGTCGCCATCGACGACGCGGCGCCGCCCCCCAGGCCGATGCGCATCGCGGGGCCGCCGAGCTGGACGATCCACGAGCCAGCCGGAATGGGTTTCTTCTCAATGTGGCCGCGGCGAATCGAGCCCATGCCGCCGGCCAGCATGATGGGCTTGTGGTAGCCCCAGAAACGGTCGTCCGCCTCCATCTCGTAGGTGCGGAAAAAGCCTGCAAGCTGTGGCCGGCCAAATTCGTTACCGAAACGCGCCCCGCCAATCGGACCGTCCGTCATGATCTGGAGCGGCGTAGCCAGGCGGCGCGGGAAAGGCTTGTCTGTCTTCTCCCATGGTTGCACATGGCCGGGGATGCGCAGGTTTGAAACCATAAAGCCGGCGAGACCCGCCTTGCTGCGGCTGCCGACACCGGTCGCGCTCTCGTCGCGGATTTCGCCGCCGACGCCCGTCGCCGCGCCCGGAAAGGGTGAAATTGCCGTCGGGTGGTTGTGGGTTTCGACCTTCATGAGGAGGTCGAGTTTCTGCTTCGAGTAGTCGTAGCGCTTCGAGCGGGGGTCGATCGTGAACTGGTCCGCCTCGAAGCCCTCGACAACGCTGGAGTTGTCCTTGTAGGCGACGAGCGTGCCGTCGGGGTGCGCCTTGTGCGTCGCCTTGATCATGCCGAAGAGCGAGGCGTCCTTCGACTCGCCGTCGACGACCCACTCGGCGTTGAAAATCTTGTGGCGGCAATGCTCGGAGTTGACCTGTCCGAACATGACAAGCTCTGTGTCGGTCGGGTTGCGCTTCGCCTTTGTGTAGGCGTCGACGAGATAGTCGATTTCATCGCGGCTCATGGCGAGGCCGAGCGCCTTGTTGGCCTTTTCAAGCGCGGCGGCACCCTCGCCGAGGACGTCGAACGAACGGCCCGGGGCGGGAGGACGCGCATCGAAGAAATCGCCAAGCTCGACGTAAAGGCCCTCGGTCATGCGGTCGAAAAGCGCGGGAAGCGCGGGCTTGAGCGCATCGAGCGGGAGAACACGACCGGCGGCGTCGGCGATGACGTAGTGGATGCCGCGCTCGACGCGCTTCACCTTCGTGATTCCAGAAGTGGCGAAAATCTGCGTCGCCTTCGTGGACCACGGGGAGATCGTGCCCTTGCGGGGCGTCACGAAGAAACCGTCGGCGGAAGGCGCCACGGACTCTGCTTCAAGGAGTTTGCAGGCCGTGGCAAGTTCGGCGGCGTCAAACTCGTCAGACAAATCGAGAAGGTAGACGAATTCGGCGGAAATGCGCAAATCCGCCCCGCGCCCAAGCCCGGTTGAAAGTGCCGAAAGAAGATTATCGAGGCGGAACTGAGAAAGCGCCGCGCCGCCATGCCAGATTTTTACCATTGGTGACCCCTTGGAAATGATGAAAAAACAATCCTTATTATTATATCATAACGGCATCGGCCCGGGGGAAATGGACTTCCTCAGTTTGCATACTGAGGGCATTTTTCCGACCACTGCGCCCCCCCTTCGCTTTTGCGTCGCCGTTGTTCTTCACTGGACAACCCGATTAAACGACGCACCGACAGACACCTCCGTCTTCATCGGCCCCGGCGGACGAACTCCGGACAAGTCTCATGCGCTGGCGCCGACGGGTTTCATTGACCACCCCGAGGGGGCGAGTTCCGGGGCGAGCCTCAAGTCAAGTTGCGCCATGACATCGGTCTGGAACCTGCCGCAGGCCCTGAAGAAGTCCTGCGCCCTGCCCCACGCCGCCGCCATCTCCCACGGCGAAATCCCCAGCGCCCGCCGCGCCACCCCGCCAAATCGCCGCGCCGTTCCTTCCGACTGCAGCGCCGTTCCCGTCGACTGCAGCGCCGTCCCCGTCGACTGCCGCGTCATATCAGTCGCCGTTTGCGCCGTTCCCGCCACACATTCCCGCGCCTCCTCGCCGCCCCTCCCCGACAAGAAGTTCCGCACCGTGTTCTCATCAGTCTCGGCCAGCACGGCGGCGGGGACGGGATCCCCCACCCCCACCGCCTGCTTCAGCTTCTCCGCCATCGCCTTGTAGCCCATCACGGTCTTGTACCTCGCGCCAAGTTGCGGGCAGTTCTCGTTGAGCCAGCCCCGGATG
>JAZQOA010000132.1:0-2800 GCA_045627605.1 Kiritimatiellia bacterium
GCGATCTTCGCCGCTGTTGCGATGGACATCGGCGAATCGCGGGTGCCCAAGCCGTCGTCCGCGCCTGTCTCGGTCACGTAGATCGCCTTCGAGAACGAGGCTTGGAGCGACCGCGGCACGGTGATGATCAGCGACTGGGTCGCCGCAGCGGGATTGTCGGCGTCGCCGGCCCAGTAGCCGAACGCACCGCCGTCGTCCGGCGTCGCCGTTACCTCAAGCGCCTCGCCGTACTTCACCCAGACCTCGCCGGACGGACTTACCGTGCCGCCGGCACCGCCCGAAACCGTCACCTTGAACTGAAGACCGTCCTCCGCATCGATGCGACAGTCGCTCTTCACCGGCCCGACGGTGAAGTCGTCGCCCGATTCCGCCGCATTGTAGATGAGGTCGCCTGTCAGCGCGTCGTAGAGCGCGGCCTTGCCGTCCGAATCGACGCACGGCAGGTAGTCATGCTGCAGCACCCCACCCTCGAATATCTTGAAGCGGAAGATGCGCTGCTTGGTGAAGTTGGAGGCTCCAGTCGCCGTCCGCGACGCGCCGATGGCCATCGATACGGTCGCCGTCTTCGCCGCCGTGGTCTTGGTGGTGATGTCGGCGTTCAGCGTCGAGCCACCGTCAAGCTTGAACTTGCGGTTCGGTCCGTCGAAGAGCAGCGTGTGACGCTCGGTGTCGGTCAACAAGCCAGTGTCGACCCAGTTGCCGGCATCATCCTGGAAAGCATAGGCCCACTTGCCGTTCGATTGGTCGACTTTTGAACCGTTCTGGTAGATGACGTAGATGAAGTCACCCGCGGCGTTGCCGAAGATGCGGCCCTGGCTGACGCGTTGCGTCCACTGGAAATCGGCCTCGACCGTCGTCCCGGCACTCGTCCTGTAGCCGGTGTCGAACCACTGCGTGCCCGTCGACTCGACGTACTCGACGAAATGGTCGACGGTCGCCCCCTGCGCCGCCACGCCTGCCGCGACAACTGCGCCACATGCAAATTTAAGAAACATATTCATACGTCGTGTTATTCCATTGGAAGAGCCACGGGGGAAAATAGCCATCAGCACCCGCCCCCGCCGTTTCACATTAAGACAGATGGCGCAACGCCAATAACTTACCAAATGGCGGTGCGATTGTCAATGAAATTCGCGAGAAATAAGGGGAAAAAGGAGGGAGGTGCGGTTGGGATTGCCCGATGGATCATCGGGCATCAGGACAGCGGCGAAGCCGGCGGATGCGGAGGACCACTCACTACTTGCAACTAAGCCATTAACGACGGCGGCGATTGGAAGAAGAGGGAATGCCGAGGTTTTCGCGGTACTTGGTGACGGTGCGGCGCTTGATGTCGATGCCGTTCCGGGCAAGGATGTCGAGAATCGCCTGATCAGAATAGGGCTTGGCGGGGTTCTCGGCATGGATGATTTCCGCGATGCGGTTCATCACGGCCTTGTTGGAGATTTCCGCCGAACCTTCGCCCGAAGAGCGAACGCCGGTCGAGAAGAAATACTTGAGTTCAAAAATGCCACGCGGCGAGCGGAGGTACTTGCCGGAGACTGCGCGCCCGACGGTGGTCTCGTGGCAGTCAACTTGCTCGGCGATGTCGGAAAGCGTCATCGGCTTGAGACGGGAAACGCCGTATGTAAAGAAATCCTGCTGCGCGGCGACTATCGCCTCGCCAATCTGGGAGATTGTCCGCACTCGCAAATCCAGGCTTGTGGCAAGCGCCTCGGCGGTTCTGATTTTGTCGCGGGCGTAGGCCTTGTCCTCGGCCGAAGCTTTCGCGTCGTTGAGGATGTGGCGGATGGAGTCGTCAATTTTCAGATGCGTCACTGTCGAATCGTCATACTTGATCCCCCAGCGGCCATCCTTGCCGCGGACAACATCCAGTTCGGGGACGATGTAGTCGGTCGGTGAAACGGCGTCGAACTCGGCAACGGGGTTTGGATTCATCGACTTGACGAGCTTCACGGCGGCGGCGGCCTCGTCGACCGTTATGCCGAGTTTATCCGCAATGCGCGATTCGCGGCCGCCGTCCTTGAGATCTTCGATGCACTCCGCGACAACGCGAATCGCAAGGGGTGCGCCAGGGGCGCCGCTGGCCTTGAGCTGGAGCGTCAGCCGCTCGACAGCGGTGCGCGCGGCAATCCCCGGCGGGTCGAAGGTTTCCTGGATGACGGAAAGGACATTTTCGACACACGCAAGCGAGACGTCGGTGACTTCGGCGATTTCGCCCGTGGAAACCGAAAGCATCCCCGTGGAACTCAGATTGGCGACAATCATTTCGGCGATTTCAGCCTCGGCCTTGTCGAAGCCCGCCAGATTGATCTGTCCGCGAAGGTGGTCTTCGAGCGATACAGGCTGGCGGATCGACTCGAACATATAGCGGCGACGCTCCTCCGCGGCGCTGTCCTCGCCGCCCGGAGAATACGAAGGCTCGGAGAAATCGCGGTCGCCACCTGAGTCGGCGGCGGCTTCGGCGCGTGCCGAGGGTTCGTGCACCTGGACTTCGTCGTCGTACTGCTGCCGATCCCCGTCCTTGAACCTCGCCTCGGCATCGTGCACAGGGGTGGCGAGCTCGAACTTCGGCGCCACGACCTCAAGTATCGCGGGGTTGGTCTCTGCCTCGGCCCTGATTTTCTGCTCCAGCTCCATAATCGGGAGATGCAGGATCTCAAGCGACTGCCGCTGGACGGGCGACATCGTCTGGGTCTGCGCCAACCGCTGCTGCTGGGACTGGGAGAGGGAGAGAGGCATGGAAGGTTGGAGGTTAGGAGTTTTGGGTGATGTTGCCCGATGGGTCATCGGGCATCAGGAC
>JAZQOA010000133.1:0-4984 GCA_045627605.1 Kiritimatiellia bacterium
GCGCCGGGACGCTGCAGGCCTCCCCGGCGCTTGGCGACGCGAAGAAGGCGCGGAAGATATTCGAACGGCTGATGGCGGACCACCCGCGCTCGAAGGAGGCGGTGGCGGCCGAGTTCTACGTCGCGACCCTCGCGTGGCGCGAAGGGCGCTGGGCGGAGGCCAGGGCGCTTCACGAGGCGTTCGTGGCGAATCATCCGGACTCCCCGCTCGTCCCGGCGATCGTCAACGGGCGCCTTCCCGCCATCGGGAGGAAGTCGCAGGCGGCCAAGATCGACCTTGGGACCTACAGGGTGTATGTCGGGCCGAAGGACCGCAAGCGGCGGGCGATCCCGATCTCCAGCGAAAGCGCCGTCCACGCGACGCTGGAGATCAAGCCGGAAAACGGGCACTCGCTCGACTACTCCGCCATCGTGGAGCAGGACTCGCGCGGCGCGGGAGACCTCTGGACGCCAGGACCCAGGTCGGACGCTTGCCACACCTACTACCTCTCGGACGCGACCGTCCTCGACAACGCCTTCTCCTCCGAGGAATACGTCATGATCGCGGGCGCGCTCGACGGACGGCCGTGGCGGCCGGGTGCGGGTGCCGGTCGACCCTCGTCACCCTTCCTTGTGACCGTCCCGTCCGTGGACATCGACTGGCAGGGCATGGCCGCCCCTGCGGACGAGACGCGGGAGGACACGGCCTTCGTCATCGTCCCGCTGAACACCAACACCGTCTCGGACATCCGGCGCGTGCTTGTCCAAAAACCACTCGACGACACGCTGGAGGGCCTGGGCTTCGGGCATCCGGTCGATCCCGAAATAACGGTTGGCTGGTCGTCGAGAAGAACGATGGGACTGCTGGACGACGGCGGAATCCTGCGCACCGACACCTTCTCCCTGCGGAAGAGCGCCCGGCAGTCCTGGCCGATGACGCTGCAGGTGGTCCCGCTGGCGCCGGAACTGGACTTCGTGGCGCGGGTGGAGGGCCAGCCCGCCGAGGATGGCAAGGCCATCGACACCATACGTGGACGTATCGTTAACGTGGACATCGACATCGACGCCAACGGCGACGGCGCGATCGACGACACGGATGAACCGCTGGAGACGAATCCCGGCGGATTCGTCGCCGTGGGCACCAACTCGCTTGCGCGGATCAACCTGAAAGTCGAACCGGCGGGACTCCCCGGCAAGGTGAAACTCACGGCGACCGGCGGCGACCGCATCCGCCTCTGGACCACCCCCGCCCGCACGACGGAAGTTGTACTCCCGGCGACATGGAACTCCGTCGCCGACATGCCCGCCTCGCTTTATGTTGAAGGTGTCACCAATTCCGTAGCCTTGCGCGATGTATCGCTGAAGTTTGAATACGACGAAAAGCCTGCTGTCATGGACAATACGCTCTTCATGTGCGCGGATGACATACGCATGACCATCGTGCAATTTGAAATGGTTACCCCTGCGGGAGATCCTGTTAATGCCCCCGTTCAATCAGGAGATGGGCAAAATGAATTCACATATTCCGATACCAACCCCGGAGTTCTCAAGCTGATTTTGAAGGCAACCGTTATCCCAGGAGTAGCCAGTAGCCTGATTTGTCATCGTTGCCGTTTTAATGTTGAGGAAATCATCGGTTCAACCAGTCGATGGGACTCCTCGAGCTTGAATGGAATTCCACAAGCAATAGGTGCCAATCTTGAAGCGAGCATAGAATTCATAGGTCTTCCTGCATCTAATATGCAGTTTGGAATGAAAAACGCTATGATTTCTTTTGACAGTGTTCGCCAGGACGGATCATTCTATGAAATATTCTTTCCAAAGCATGCCGACAATCACCCCGGAGGACCGGATGGGAATCCTAATTGGTTCTATTACTGGAAGGAAGGCAACGTGTGTGGGATCAATGCCAATTGTCAATATGATTCTGGTGCCGACTATGGGTATACAGAACCGGGACATGACAACATTATTCGCCTTGGACCAATGGCCTCGGAGATTAACACCGGACCCGAACGCTGGGATTCCGGTTCCACAGTTTATGGACAGGTGATTGTTACCGGACAAGGCAAGGGGATAAAATGTGTGGCAGAGACGATTCAACATGAACGCCACCATCTAGAATTGTATCGTTTATTTCACCATCGTATTGCCGTTGCCCATGCGAATGGAGGCGCTTTTAATGGAGATCCGGACGATGATCCCGACGATGATGGTATTCCAAATGCTGAAGAAAGTGGCTGTGATGGGATCAACAGCGATCCTAATAATCCGGACACCTTCAATATGGGACATGCTTATTATGACTATGGGGACAATGAGATTCGCTGTCGGATGAAAGAAACGACATTGACCATACCTCTCCATCCAGAGTGGGACTGGGCCAACCCCGGATGCCAATCCTTGAATCGTTTTGGTCCATAAAGGAGTCTTCTATGCGGACGACAATCGCGTGTATTGTGATGATTACGTTTGCTGCATCGCTTGGTGCCGTGGAGACAGATCGGTTGATGTTGTCAGACCTTGAAGGATCTGTTTTCCAAACCATATCGGCTTCCGCCACGAACTTGGTCGTCCAATTCATGGCATCCGGGGCTCGTTATGTGTATTCTTTAGACAATGGCTACCAAAAATTGAGCGAGTACGAGGAAAAGATTGTTCTTCCAATAGGCGTCGAGTTGAATTTGTACACGCGGGGAAAGGTCATCTCGTTTTCGGACCTGCCTCAAACCGTTCAATGCGGCGGATTCCATGTGCGCTTGGTTGAAGATCATCGCTCGGGCGGCAAGGGGCTTGTAAAGAAGGAAGGTTATTTATTGATTCTTGGCCATGATTCCTTTGGGTCTCGACTCGACATTTTGGAACCTTCCAGTCCGGACATTGCGCTGACCGACGCATCCGTCGAAGCCGCCAACGCACTTTTAGAGAAGGCGCTGGAACACGAAGGAAATTAAAGACACGGAGGGGACAGACTCGAATAGGGCCTTTGCATTTCCATTTCTGGACACTTGTGGGCAATTGGAGTTTGTGGACAATCCAATTTCGGGACCTGTCCCCGCACCGGCCCGCGCCAACGCGCCACGCGACGGCGGGGACGCCGTCGCCACACCGCATTCGCGTCGAGATTAGGAAAAAGGAACAGAATGCCGCTCGCGCTTCCCGGCACATTGCGTTTGCGCCGCATGCGCCGCGCGGCTATGCTTGATTCCATGCTCCAGCGCCTCCCTGCCAGATTCGCCATTTCAACGAGGAAAACGGGGACAGGCCCTGAAAATTCCCCTGGGCAATATGTATCGTTGCCGTTCACCAGATTTCCCACTTGCCAGCACAAGTCCATCATGCTATCTTCCTTGTACAGATGAAATGTTTCTTTTCTTGTCGGGTTCCCTTCTCCGTTCCGCAGCGCGTCCTGATAGCGGCGGTTGCCGCGGTCCTGCTGTTTCCGGCATCCTCCTTCCCCGCGCCGACGGCGAAGGATTCCCCGGCGACTGCCGACGAGGCGATCTCGCGTGGCGACGAAAGCTTCCGACGCAATCGGTGGACGGAGGCGGAGGGCCTTTATCTGGATGCAGCCGCCCGGGTCCCTCGCTCTATCCGTTATGTGGAGGCGATGCGCAAGGCCGGCCAGTGCCGCGTGAAATTGAAGGACTACCGCAAGGCCAGGAAGCACTTCGAGGCCGCGACCGGCGACGCCCGCTCCCGCAAGGATTCCCCCGACGAAGCCGCCCGCGCCTTCTCCGAACTCCACGCCCTGCTTCTCGAACACGGCGACGCGGCGGCCCGGGGGCGCGTTCTCGCCGACTTCCGCCGCGCGCTCCCGGACAGCCCCCGCCTCCCGCGCGCCTTCGAGCGCGAGGGCGACGCCTGCCTCTCCGCCGGAAGCCATGGGAAGGCGGCCGCATTCTACCGCGCCGCCGGTTCCGGTCTCTCCCCCTGCGGCACGAACATCCTTGCCATTGCCGAAGCGTCGCGCCCCGGGGCATCCGCCGCCGTGTCGGACGACGATCTGCGGCGCTACGCCGCCATCCTCGCTGAGCGCCCGGAACTCGCGAAGCCGCTGTGCGACCTGCTCGCGGCGCGCCGCGACGGATGGCGCGCGGAAGACGCCTACGCATCCTTCCTGCTTGACGGCAAGAAGCCCGCCGAAGCCGCCGCCGTCTGGGAGTCGATGCTGAAGGGCCGCCGCGGGCCCGCCGACCGGATCGCCTTCCGCCGCGCCGAGGCCGTCGCCTCACAGGATTCAACCAAGGGGATGGACGCCCTCCGCGAATGGCTGTCCCGCCATGGTGGCTCGCCGCTGCGCGAGCGCGCGGAGTTCGCGCTGGCCATGCTGGTCGCGCGCACCGCGCCGCCGGACGAGGCCGTCGCCGCCATCGAGGGCTTCCTTGCCGCATATCCCGACAGCCCCTTGGCGGACGAAGCGAAGGCGGCGCTGGCGAAGGCGAAACGCGCTACAGCCGCGCTGGCGAAGGCGGAAGCCGATGCCGCCGCCCGGAAGGATGCCGCCGCGAAAGACCCCTTCGGCGCGTCGCTCCGCAAGGCGGAAGGGCTGCTGGCGGCGAACCGCCCGCAGGAAGCTCTCCCCATCTTCAGGAAGCTTGCGGAAAACCGCCGGGAACCGCGCTGGGGCCGCGCCGTCCTGGGCCTTGGCAGGGCGTTGCGCGACTCGGGCGACACGGACGCCGCGCTGGAGGCGTGGGACGGGCTGTGGCGTCGCGCCCGCGCGGAGGCCGGAATCGCCTGCGCGGCCGAGGCGCGCCGCGCAATGGGCGACGCATTGCTCGAAGACAGGGGCGACCCGGCCAAGGCGCTCGCCGCCTACGACGAGGCGGCGGCCCGTGATCCCGCCGTCTGCTCGGACCCCGCCTTCGACCGCTGCCGCGCCGTCGCCATGCTCGCCCTCGGCCGCGGCGGGGAGGCGCTGCCGCGGGTCGCGGCGCGCCGCGAAGAGGCCGCGAAGGGCGATCCGGCGGAAGCATTGCGCTGGCGCAGGCTCGAAGCGCTCT
>JAZQOA010000134.1:0-16182 GCA_045627605.1 Kiritimatiellia bacterium
CAAAGGTAAGGTCGCAGACACACGCCCCGTTCGCGGCCAGGCGCACCATCTGGCAAGCCGTCTTCATCTTCAGAACGACGTCCTCAGGCTTTCCTGTCTTGCCGCGCATCGTAATCGCCGCGACAAAGTTCAAGTTCGCCGAGATGTCATAAGTCTCCGGACAAATGACGACCTCCTGTCCGGCAGAAGCCGCCGCGAGTGCCGTCGCAACGTCGGCAGCAGCCGTCGTCTCGTCGGCGTACGGATACTGTGCGCCGGCGTTCCCCTTCTTCACGTAGATCGTCTTCGGCAGGATCGTCACCGTATTCGCCATCCTGCAGGAGACATCGCCCGATGACGTGTGAACCGTCAGCCCGATCGGGAAGGTTCCCGCTCCAGAATAGAGATGCCGGGCCGTCGCGCCCGAAGTCGAATCCGTCGTCCCGTCGCCAAAGGTCCACGTATAGCCGGTGACACCCTCGAGGCCCTCCGTCCAGGCCGTGAACTCGATCTCACCCGTGCCGAGGAGCGTCCGATCGGACATCGTCATCGCCACCAGCCGTTCAACGCCCTGGTTCTCAACCGCGCCGATGTCGATGCCTTCGCCGACCTGCCGCGCATTGCCGAGGACGTCCGTTTCCGGCAGCGTAACACCCGGCACCTCGATTGAGGCATCCTTTGCAATCGACGCCGCGAGCGGCGTCCACCAGTCGTCAGCGACCGGCCAGTCATCCGCCGCGAGGCAGTTCGCGTTGATCTCCGCCCGCGCGATACACGCGCTGAACGCCGCGGACTTGCCCGCCCAGATGTCCGTCTGTACGCTCCCGCCGGCACCATCCGCCGAGTTCCCCCAGATGAGGCAGTTGACGACCTTCGCCGAGGCATTGCCCGTATAGACGCCGCCGCAGGAATTTCCCTGGTTGTTGACAATCGTGCTGTTGACCAGCTTGCCGGTATCGACATAGGCGCCGGTTCCCAGGACGGCATTTGCCGGATTCACCGTATTGTTCGCGATAAAACAGTTGACCGCGGTGCCGGCATCAATGCGCAGACCGCAGCCGCAAGCGTTTCCGCCGCCGCCATTGCCGCCGTCAGCATAGTTGTTGGTGATGACGCAGTTGTAAGCGTAGGCCGTTGCCTTCGCAAGGTAAATCGCACCACCGCCGCCATAGCTCGTGTTCTTGCAATTGCGCACAACGCAGTTGGAGATCGCACCGGAGGAAATTGATATGCCATAACCCTTGCCATTTCCGCCGACAACGCCGTTTTCAATCGTGAGGTCACGAATGACGGCATCGGTCGCCGTCTCCGTCAAGTCGAAAACCCGCCGCGCCTTCGAGCCGCTCACTCGCACGTCCGCCGGATTGCCCGTCGCGCCCCGCACGGTCACCGCGCCCGCAATGCTGACGGCCGCCGCCGGCGCGTAGTCGCCCGCGCCGAGGATGACCTCGGCCGGTGTGTCGTCGGACGTCGCCTCTGTGATTGCCGCGACGATGTCGCCGCCCGACAGAACCTCCACGGTCTTCGCGCAGCAAACCGCTGTTGCAAGACAGGCGACAGCAAAAGGCAAGGTTTTGGCAAAACTCATTCCAAACGCTCCGAGTTAAAGATTTTCAGCGAACCAACTTTTCGTCTATTATACTACAGTCAACAGACATGCGGCAAGCCTCCTTGTTCTTGCCGACGGCCAACGCACCGCCGTCACTTGACCCTGACGCGGATCTGCCTCAAGCCTGCGAAAGCGGCGCAACGCCGCGCGCGCTCTTCAAGCGGGCGCAACTTGAACCGCCTGATCTCAAAAAGCTCGGTGTTGTTGCGGGCGAGGACATAGAGGATGCCGCCGACGAATTTTTCAGGTGTCAGTTTGTCCGCAAGCTCCTCGCCGGCCACGCCCGGCCACGCCGCCAACATGGCGTCCTCGACCGAGGTGTCGACCGGGGCGTCCGCCGAAACGCCGAGTTTCGCCAGCACGGACACCGCCGCCAACGCAATGGCGTTGGGATGCCGCCGCTTTTGCGGGGCCTCCGCATCGACGGGAAGCCCCGAGGCGTCGTCGCAGAAAGGAACGCGGGGGCCGCGCCGGGGAAGTCCAAGCGCACCGACGGCGAGAGAGGCGTAATCGGGATCCCTTTCGCCGTCTTCCGCGGTGCCTGTCCGGGCGCCATCCTCGTCGCTATTCCCCATCATCGGACGCGAATTCAAGGTCGTAGAGGGTGTCGCGGACTTCCGTCTTCTTCGACGGCATGTCGTTGACCGCCCGGTCCGCGAACTTCTTCGCCCATTCCCTGGCGCCGTCATTGTCGCCGGCGAAGGTCATGAAGTAGACGGCGGCGTTGATGTAGTTCGCCGCGCGTTCGCGGAGCGGGATGTCGCGGGCCTTCTCCTCGTCGCCAAGGTAGTAGAGGATCATCGGGACGATCTGGTCAAGCGGCTTGAGCGAGTCCCACTTCACGCGCTGGGGTGCGGACCCCTTCTTGCCGGCCTGGATTTCGAGATTGCGCTCGTTGACCGTGACCACGCTCCACTTGTTCTTCGGGTGCGTGAACTTGTCGGCGCCTCCCAGTTGCTTCACGAGGAAGTCCTTGAGGTCCTTGAGTCCCTGCACGCGGCGCAGCTCCGCCTTCAACGCCTTCTGCGCCGTCTTGAACTGCAGCGTCCCGTCAAGCTCGTCCAGCTCGCGCAGGACGGCGTCGTACTTGTGCTCCTGGAGCTTTGAGACATTGGCCTGGACGACGCCGCGCACCTTCTGGATTTCAGCCTCCTCGGCGGCCTTGCGGGCGGCCTCCTCGGCCTCCTTCTTCTCGCGGGCGACGCGCGCTTCCTCCGCAGCCTTCTCCTCGGCGGCGATGCGCTCGCGCTCGACGGCGAGTTTCTTGGCCTCGACCGAAAGGTCGTTGAGTTTCGACTGGGCGTCCTTCACGAGTTTGGCGAGCGGCTTGACGGCATCCTCAAGGTCGCCATAGCGGAGGCTGGCTTTCGCCGTGATCTTCTCGATCGTCTCAAGGTTTTCGCCAACCTCGGCCTCGATCTCCTTCATCACGGTCGCGGCGACGTTCGTGGAGCCAACCGCGCGGTTGTAAAGCCCCTCGACAGAGGCGCAGGTGCGCTCGGCAAGGCGGGTCGCCTTGCGGACAGGCGCCAGCATGACGAATATCTCGCGGGCCATCGCGGGCAAACCCTCAAGTTCCTCGGCGGGGTCCCCGGCGGTCTCTTCGCCACCCTCGCCCTCGGCCGCGTCCTCTCCCGAAGTCCCTTCCTCGGCGGATCCCTCCTCGGCGGCGGACTCCTCGCCGGAGCCTTCGCCTTCTTCGGCGGTGGACTCGCCTTCCGCAGCGGCCTCGCCCTCGGCGGAGTCCCCGCTGTCGGCGGCGGACTTCTCCCCGTCCCCGCCCTCGGCGTCCCCGCCCTCCGCGGCTTCCTCCTCGCCAGCGGTCTCCTCGTCGGCGGTCTCTTCCTCCTCGTCGCCGCCGGCACCGCGGAGGTCGCCCTCGATGGCGTCGTCAAACGGCTCCTCGACCTCGACGTCCTCCTGCATGATGCGCGAGGTGAATTCAACGCCGACTTCGGTTTCGACGGCGGCGACGGCCTGCTTGACGATGTCGTCGGCCTTGGCGGCGATTTCGGCGAGGTTGTCGCGGCACTTCTGCGTGTTGCCGTAGATGGTGGCGATGGGCGCAAGCTTGCGCCCCTGCGAGGCGATAAGGTCGGCCTGCGCGGCGGCGGCGGCCTTCTTCGCCCCCTGGAAGTGCAGGTAGAGGCCGACGCCCGCCAGCGCGAGCAGCGCGACCACGCCCAGGATCGAGAACATCACGGCCTTGACGACCTTCGCCTTGCGCTTGCGCTCGGCCTCGGCGGCGGCCGCCTCGTCGACGGCCTGCGCGGGAACTTGCTCCGCCGAGTTGAGGACGGGCGACTTGCCGCGCTTGTTGATGCGGATGCCGCCGCGGGACGGCGCGGAGCCCGCAGTCGGGGACGGCAGCGGAAGCGACGCCGTGCTCGACGGCTGGTCGGCGGCGCCGGCAGGGGCTGCGGACGGCATGCGGGCGCGCGCGCCACGCCCCTTGATGATGATGCGCTTCGAGGCGCCCCCGCTCCCGGCGGTGACTTGCTGCGGCTGGACTTTGCCAAGGTACTGGCGGATGTCGTTCATCAGCGAGCCGTAGTTGGGGTAGCGCATCGCGGGATCAAGCTGGAGCATGCGGAGGATGATGTCCTCGACCTCCTTGTCGACATCCGGCCTGAAGTCGCGCATCGGCCGCGGCGGACCCGCGAGCCGCGCCTTGACGACGGCCATCGCGTCCTCGCCGGCGAAGGGCGGGGGCTTGGTGATGGCGTGGTAAAGCGTGCCGCCAAGGCAGTACATGTCGCTTCTGAAGTCGATTTTCTCGCGCTTGATTTTCTCGGGCGAGATGTAGTAGGGCGTGCCCCAGATTTCCTTGGTCTCGGCGTCGGGCGACGAGGCAATGCCGAAGTCGACGAGTTTGGCGACCTCGCGGTCGTCGAGCAGGATGTTCTCGGGCTTGATGTCGCCGTGGATGAGGTTTGAGGCGGCGGCAAGCTGGAGGCCGTCCGCGATGTCCATGCCGATCTTCATGACCATCGGCTGGGAAAGCATGTCGGGCGACTCGATCATTTTGTCGAGATGCTTGCCGGGGACGAACTCCATGACGATGTAGGGCTGGCCCTGCTCCTGCCCGAACGAGTAGATCTGGGCGATGTTTGGATGGTTCAGCTTGGCGGCGGCTTGCGCCTCCCGGCGGAACGACTCGATGAATTCCGGCTGTTCGCCGAGGCTCTTGCGCATGACCTTGACCGCCACGACACGCGCGAGGGTCTCGTCGTAGGCGCGGTACACGCTGCCCATTCCGCCGCTGCCCAGGCAGGAAAGAAGGCGGTAGGTGGAAATGCGCGCGGGCACCGTAAGCGCCGCCCCGCATGCCGGGCAGGCCGCCGCCGAGAACGCCTCAAGTGCGCTCACGTCGACCTCGGTGTGGCATGACGGACACTCCATCTTCTCCACCTTGTCAAAAATTATCTGGTCGGAATCGGACATTTTTCGCCTCGCTTTACAACAGAGGAAACTTGAAAGCCAATTATCATAATACTATACTATTTATTATCGTTTTTGTCATTCCCATTCCATCCACGCCATGTTCCCCACGATCTGCCAACTGGGCCCGCTCACGATCAAGTCGTTCGGCCTGATGGCGGCGCTCGGCTTCATCGCCGCCTACGCCGTCATGCGACGCCTTTCGCAAAAGGTGGCCGGGCTTGTCCCCGACGCCGCCTCCCAACTCATGGTCTTCATCATGGTGGGCGGCGCCCTTGGCGCGCGCTTCGCCTACGTGGCGGAGCACTGGAGCCAGGAATTCGCCGGGCAACCCTTTTCCGAAATCTTCCGCTTCGACAAGGGCGGGCTCATGTTCTACGGCGGGCTTGGCGGAGCCATCCTCGCCATCGTCCTCTTCTCGCGGCTGAAGCGCTGCAACCTCGTCTCGCTCCTCGACCTCGCCGCGACAGTCCTGCCCCTGGGCCACGCCTTCGGCCGCGTCGGCTGCTTCCTCAACGGCTGCTGCTACGGCCGCGTGACCTCGTCGCCGATCGGCGTCGCCTACCCCGCCGGTTCAAACCCGTGGTACGAGCAGGTCTCCGAGGGGCTCATCGCCAAGGCGGCCGCAAAATCCCTCCCGCTCGTCCCGTCGCAGCCCATCGAGGCGATTCTCAACCTCGCCCTCTTCGCCGCGCTCTACGCCCTGGCCCGCAGGACCAGTCGCACGGGGCTGCTTTCCGGCGTCTATCTCGTCGCCTACGCCCTGATCCGCTTCTTTACCGAGACGCTGCGGTCTGACCCCCGCATGTCGGTCGGGTCCCTGAGCATCGCGCAGTTCATCTGCCTCTTTGTCTTCGCCGCCGGGCTTGCCTTCATGGGCTTCTCCCGCGCGAAAAAGTAGCATCCGCCCGAAGACCGCCATGGGAGAGACAATCCGATTGCTGTTCGACGGTTCCGAAGGCAGGCTCGACGCCTGGCTCGCGGCCCATGTCGAGGCGCTTTCAAGGTCGCGCATCCAGGCGCTGATGGCGAATGGCGCCATCACGGCGCAAGGCGCCCCCCTTTCCTCGAAGTCGAAGCTGGCGGATGGCGCCGAAATCGAAATCGCCCTTCCCGACCCCGCCCCGGCGGAACCCGTTCCCGAAGACATTCCCCTCGACATCCTCTACGAGGACGACTCGGTCATCGTGGTCAACAAGCCGGCGGGCATGGTCGTCCACCCCGCCCCGGGCCACGACTCCGAAACACTCGTCAACGCCTTGCTCTTCCACTGCGACAACCTCAAGGGCGTTGGCGGCGTGGCGCGCCCGGGCATCGTCCACCGCCTCGACATGGACACGACCGGCATTCTCGTTGTCGCCAAGGACGAGGCCTCCCTCAACAACCTCGCGGCCCAATTCCAGTCCCACACGACGGAAAAAACCTACTTCGCCCTCGTCCACGGAGCCCCCGGTCCGCTTTCCGGCAAAATCGAAGGCGCCATCGGGCGCCACCCGACCGACCGGAAGAAAATGGCATTCGACCCGCCTCGCGGCGGCAAACCCGCCGTCACCCACTGGTCCATCGAGAAAAAGCTCGCGCAAACCACGCTTCTGCGCGTCCGCATCGAAACCGGCCGCACGCACCAGATCCGCGTGCACCTCTCCCACATCGGCCTCCCCATCGTCGGCGACCAGCTCTACGGCAAGCGGCAGCTCGACGCCAAGATCCCGGACTGTCCGCCGCGGCAAATCCCCCCCGCCGCCGAGTTTTCCTTCGACCACCCCGCCACGGGGAAGCGCATGACCTTCTCCGCGCCCCTTCCTAAAGATTTCAAGGAGTTGCTCGCCCGTGCTTGAGGCCAGAAACATCACCGTCACCTTCCGGCGTCCCGGCGGCGCGCGCTTCAAGGCGCTCGACGCCGTCTCCGTTTCCATTCCCGACGGCAAGACCGTCGGGCTCGTCGGGGAAAGCGGCTCGGGCAAGACCACGCTTGTACGCACCCTCTGCGGCCTCGTCAAGCCAGACGCCGGCGAAATCCGCCATACCGGCGCAGGGACGGGGGGCTTGGCGCGGGGGACGCAGGGCAAGGCCGGGGGCAACCGCGTCTCAATGGTCTTCCAGGACGCCTCGGGCGCGCTCGACCCCCGGCAGCGTATTGGCGCCGCCCTTGCGGAGACGCTTCGCGTGAGGCGCGTCGTCCCGGCACACGCCGTCGACGCCGAAGTCGCCCGCCTCCTCAAGCTCGTCGGGCTCCCCGGCGACGTCGCGGACAAAAGGCCGTCGGAAATGAGCGGCGGACAATGCCAGCGGGTCTGCATCGCGCGCGCCATCGCCGTCCGGCCTTCGGTGTTGATCGGCGACGAACCCGTCTCCGCGCTTGACGTTTCCGTCCAGGCGCGCATCCTCAGGCTCTTCTCGGATCTCATGGGCGACCCGTCAAGCGGGCTCAAGTCGCTTTTCATCATCACCCACGACCTCGCCGTCGTCTCGGCCATCTGCGACTACGTCTACGTGCTTGAAAAAGGCCGCGTCGTCGAGGAAGGCGTCCCGGCGGCGATCTTCGCGAACCCCGGCCACCCCTACACGCGCCGGCTTCTCGCCGCCGTGCCGAAAATCTAAGGCACGCCGCAACCATACAGGACGGATTTGAAAATGGGCAAGGGCAAGAATTTCGCCTACGGGCTTATCTGCTGCATCCTCGCGGAAGTCAGCTACGGAATGAACGGGTTCGGGGCGAGCCGCCTCCGCGGCTGCGGCTTCGAGACCCACTCCATTCTCTTCTACCGGTTCCTCCTCGCCTCGGCCATTCTCGTGTCGATCATCGTCGCCCGGGGCGAATCGCTCCGCACGCCGCTCAGGCAGGCGATCCCCGCCGTCATCTGCGGACTCTGCTTCGCGGGATCCGCGCTCACGCTCTACCTCTCCTTCACGGTGATGGACTCCGGCCTCGCCTGCACGCTCCTCTTCGTGTACCCCTTCATGGTCATCGCCATCATGGCCGCCTTCTTCAAGGAGCGGCTCTCATGGCGGACGCTCCTCCCCGCCTTCGTCGCGCTTCTCGGACTCGTCCTGCTTTCGGGCGGCGGGGGCACCGCCACGGCCAAGGGCGTGCTCTTCGTCATGGCCTCGGCCCTCTCCTACGCGGGCTACATGGTCATCTACGAGAAATGGCCGGCCAACCTCGGGGCCTTCAAGATGTCGCTCTTCACAACGGTCTCCTGCGCCGCCGCCGTCGCGGCGCACGCCCTCCTCACCGGCATCCCGCTCAAGATGATCGATTCGCCCCGGGCCGTGGGCTTCGCCCTCTTCCTCGCCGTCGTCCCCACCGTCATCTCGATCTTTTTCACAGTCGAGTCGCTCAAGCACCTCGGCCCGACGCTCACCGCCATCCTCGGCGCGCTCGAACCGATGACCTCGATCTTCATGGGCGTCTTCTTCCTCGGGGAATCCTTCACCATGCGCCTCGTCGTCGGCTCGGTGCTGATCCTCTCCGCCGTCACCTTCGTCGCCGCCTCCCCGCGTGACAAGCATTAGCGGGCGCACGGTAATTTGGTAAAATAGTTTAGTTAGGTTTCCGCGCCGAGGCGCATTTCAAGATCGGATTTCCAAAATGAACAGACTCATCGCTGAAAACATCGACGCCATGGAGGGCTACACCCCGGGCGAACAGCCGAAGTTCGACGACATCGTCAAGCTCAACACCAACGAAAACCCCTACCCGCCGTCCCCGGCCGTCGCCGAGGCTCTCGCCCGCTTCGACACCGCCCGCCTCCGCCGCTACTCCGACCCGCTCGCCGTCGCGGTGAGAACGCGCATCGCCGAAATCCACGGCTGCCCCCTCGAATGCGTTTTCGCCGGCAACGGCTCCGACGAGGTGCTTTCCCTCGCCGTCAGGTGCTTCACCCACGACACCGGCGCCGTCGGCTGCTTCAACCCCACCTACTCGCTCTATCCCGTCCTGGCGGAAATCCGCAACGTCAAGTGCGTCGAGACGCCTCTCGGCCCCGGTTTTTCGTGGCGGACGCCCGACCCCGGTTTCAAGCCCGACCTGATGTTCATCACGAACCCCAACGCCCCTACCGGCGTCATGTACCCGAAGGAGGAGGTCGGCCGCTTCTGCGCGGATTTCGAGGGCACGGTCTTCATCGACGAGGCCTACGTCGATTTCGCCACCGGCAACTGCATGGATCTCGCCACCGCGCCCGGCAACAAAAACGTGATTGTGTCGCGGACGCTTTCAAAGTCGTTCTCGCTCGCCGGGCTCCGCTTCGGCTACTGCATCGGCCCCGCGGAACTCATCGAGGCCATGTACAAGGCCAAGGACTCCTACAACCTCGACGCCATCACCCAGTCGCTTGCCCTCGCCGCGCTTGGCGATCTCGACTACATGTGCGCCAACGCGGCGAAAATCAAGGCGTCGCGCACCCTGCTTTCGCGCGAGCTTGCCGCGCGCGGATGGACGATGACGCCTTCCGAAACCAACTTCATTTTCGCGCGGCCGCCCAAGAACAACGCCGCCGAAATTTTCACCGCCCTCAAAAAGCGGCATGTCTTCGTCCGCTATTTCCCGGCGCCGCTCACGCGCGAGTACATCCGCGTGACAATTGGCACGCCTGCGGAAAACGCCAGGCTGCTGGCCGAACTCGACGCCCTGGCGTAGGCGCAGGGGGCGGCCGCGCCGAGGTTGCCTTTATTTGCCGGCGGCCGTGGCGGCGCCTGCCGCAAGCCCGAATTCAAAGGCGCGCGCATAGTCCTCCTGCACGAAGAGCCGGAGTTTCCGCGCCGCGATGTCGTAGACCAAGGAGTGGACGGACTGCCAGATGCCGTTCGCCGCGCCGTTCTCGCGGGTGCGGTTCGCGTTCTTCACGGCCATGTCCGCGAGAACGCCCGCGTAGTCTTCGCGGGGCGACTTTGTCGTGAGCTTCTTGCCGTCGGGCCCCTTGCACATGACGAACTCCGAGTACCAGGCCGGCTTCGTCGCGGGGTCGTAGGCCTGCGAGTATTTCACGCGCTGCATGAGTTTGCACATGCCGTCGAGCGTCGCGCCCTCGGCGTAGTTGGCCTTGAGAATCCCGTAGCGCTCGACGCCCGAGCCAAAGGGCGTGACCTCGGGGAGCGTGTGGTAGAAGTTGACCATGATGTTTTGCTTCGTCCACGTGAGCTTGTTGTCGATGAACTCGACGATGTAGGTTTCCTTCTCGTCGTTGATCATGAAATGCATCGAGTAGTGGCCGAAGCTCCCGAAGATGTCGTAGTCGCCAAGAAGCTTCACCGCCTCGGCGGCGGTTGAGGCGCGATCGAGGACGAAGCGGACGATGCTCGTCGCGTGCATCCGCGGCTTGCCGGGGTTCGTTCCCGTGAGGGGGCCTGTGTCGTCCGCCGGCACGACGTTGATGTTCGCCGCGACGCCGCGCTCGTTGACGCCGTCGAAGGCCTTTCCGGGAAGCGCGAGAAACGCCTCCTCGGAAAGCCCGCGCTCGACGTCCGCCTGGCGGACGCCCAGGTTGCCGCAGACGGCCACGCTGGCGAAACGGCCTTCTTTCGCGGCCATGTGCACGACGACCTCCGCCATGTCGTTGTAGTAGAAGTCGAGGTTGCGGCCGTAGAAGTTGCCGTTGCGCACCGCGCTGCAGGCCATGCCGCCCTGCCCCCCGAACGACGCCGAAAGGTCGGCGGAATAGTCCGAGTAGGACATCTCGAAGAGATAGGGGGCGAGCTTCACGGGCTTCGTGTAGGACTCGTACTTGGCCGGGGCGGCCAAGGCCAGGGAGCCCAGCGCCAGCACGGCGGCGGGAAGGATTGCGACGGGCGTTGTCTTCATGGTCAAGTCTCCTTTTCAAGTTTGGATTGTCTTGGGATTCAATGGGTATGGAAGGGCTTTGGGAATCGCGTCGTCAACTCGCGGAACCAAACAGTTCGCGGAAGGTCTTCACCGTCCGCGCGATTGAGACCGGCGACACTTCCTTGGGCGACGATTCGTTTTGGAAGCACTTGATGCGCGGGGCGCTTTTCAGGAGCGGGATGACGTGGCCCCAGTCCACCGTTCCGAGCCCCGGCAGCAGATGCTCGTCGCTGACGCCGTTGTTGTCGTGCACGTGGCAGGTGGTCACATGGGGCAGGAGGTCTTCGAGGATGTGGTCGTTCCACTCCGGCTCGCCGTAGCCGCCCCCGGCGTAAACCTTCGCCATGTTGTTCTCGGGGACGCGCACCTTGCCCGACGAGATGTTGGCGTGGCCCGTGTCGTAGCAGATCCCCAGATACTCGGAGGGGAAGCGCCGCAAGGCGTCGAGCAGCTTCGGCACCGTGTTTGTCGGATGCCAGATGTTTTCGAGCGCGATCGTGATCTTCAGCTTCTCGGCGAGCGGCAGGAGCTCGTCGAGCGCCGAGAGCAAATTGGCATGGTATTTTTCAAGCGGGTAGCCGGGCACCCTCACATTGCCGGTGTGGATGGTGATCGAGTCGACGCCAAACGACGCGGCGATTTCCAGCGCCATCTTCTTGCGCGCAATCGAGGCCGGCCGCAATTCGTCGTACGGGCAGTTGAGGTCGTCCTGCGGGCCGAAAGGCGCGTGCGAATCGCAGAAGACCGTGCCGGTATCGGCAAGCGCCTTGCGGTACCAGCGGATCTTCGAGGGATCCGCCATCATTTCGGCGAGGAACTCGCAGAGGAGGACGATCTCCCTGTGGCCGCACGCGGCGAACTCCGCGAACCCCGAAAGCCTGAGCCGGGGCGGCAGGGTCGAAAAGGGGAAGGCATGTGTGATCGGCTGCATGGATTAGGCCCCCGGGAAATCGGAAAGGACAAGGCGGCGCATGTTTTCGACGGCCTCGCGGATGGAAAAGGACGTCGCGGCGGAATCCCCGGCGAACGCCTCGAACTCAAGGGACTTCAGGCGCGGGGCGGATTTCAGCAGGGGCATCACATGCCCCCAGTCCACCGTCCCCCGCCCCGGCATCAGATGGCCGTCGACCGCGCCGTCGTTGTCGTGGACGTGGCAGACGACGACATGCGGGAGCAGGTCTTCGAGAACGTGGCCGTTCCATTCCGGTTCGCGGCCGGGGAAGGTCGCCCACATGCGGTTGGCTTCGGCGCGGTTGCGGCCCGCCATGACGTTGGCGTGGCCCGTGTCGTAGCAGAGGCCAAGCGAATCGCTCCGGTAGTGGCCGACGTAGGCGAGCAGCGCCGCGGCGGTCGAGGTCTGGTACCAGCTGTTCTCAAGGCAAATCACCAGGCCAAGGCGCTCCGCCTCCGGCAACAGGACGTCAAGCGAGCGGTAGACGTTCCCGACGTACTTGTCCATCGGGACGGAGTAGTCCGTGACGCGCCCCGCGTGAAGCGTGATCGTGCCGGCGCCGAAAGACGCGGCGATCTCCATGCAGATCTTGTGGTTCTCCAGCATGAAGGGGCGGAGATCCTCGTCGGCGCAGCAGAGGTCGTCGTCCGGGCCGAAAACCGAATGCGCCCCCTTGAACACGGCGCCGGCGTCCGCCAGCCAGTCGCGGTAGGAGGTGGCGAGGGAGAAGGTTCTCAGCATGTCGCGCATGACGCCGTCGCCCAGCACGACCTGGCATTGCCCGTTTGCGACAAACTCCGCCAACGCCGCGCGAACGGCCCACGGCGGCAAACCGGAGAACTTGTAGAAGAAGGAGACGGGGATGTCTCGGCCTGGAGTATTCATGGCAAGAAATAATAGCAAAAGCCCCCGGCGCCGTCAAAAGGCTTCTGCCTGGACGGCGTCAGGGGACGGTGCCGGGACGTCGGGCGATGCGGCAGGCCGCGCACACGCCCCGTGATGGCGCGGAAGGCGATCTTGAAAAGAGGGATGTTTCAGACCTTGAGGAAACGTCCGCCACCCAACGGCGGCAAATCCGTGGTGGATTTGTCCGCGCCGGGCTTTTCCATCGCCTCGTACGACCGCAGCAGCCGGCGCCAATCCCGAAGGCGCCCCACGAATAACGTCACTTCGTTGATGAAGCCATCCCCGTCCAGAATCTGCAGCGGCAATATGCGATGGAGGTAGATGCCGCCGTCGTCCGAAAGCGACAACGTCCCGCCGCCGAGGGCCCGGCCCATGAAATTCGCCTTCAGAAGCTCGTCCTTCAACGGCTCCGCGCCCTGCGGTGGCAAATCGCACACGCGGCTCCAGATCAGGACCGACTGCATCTCGCCGATTTCCATGAACGCAATCGAACTGTTCTCTCCGGAGCCGATGCGCACGACGCCGTCCTCGTCCGCGGCGAATCCTTCAGGCACCCCGGACTCGTCCGCCAGGCATTTCATCAAAACATCGAATTCCACGACCGCATCCTCTGTGATTGGCGATTAGTAGCTGATGTCGGCGTAGGTGGAGTTGAACGCGATTCTCCCCAGTTCCTCCCGGGAAACATCCACTTGGTTGCCGTTGAAAGTAAAGGCGTTGCCTTCAATGCCGGTGGTGAACTGCATGGCCACGAAATAGGACGCATCCCGGGTGTACTGCGTCCAGTATCCCCTCTTCTCCCACGTGTCGATCCACGTCCTGTCTTCGTGGGTCACCTCATCCACCTTGCCCTTGATGTCGGGGTCATTCCCGATCTGTTTGTTGAAATCGTCAAACAGATCGTTCAACTCGTCCGCCACCGGCTTGTATTTGCCATTCCCGTTTTCCTCGACCTTGAGTGCGGAAACGGGAATAAGCGTGCCAATTCCGGTTGACAATGCGGAGAACTGCGCCTTGGCGAATTTCATGTAGGATGCGGAAAGACTGCCGACGATATGACTGCCGGTTCTTTCACGCATGGACTGCCCATAGAAATTGTTGTCGGCCTTGGATTCCTTTTTCAAAAACAGATTGGAGAAGAAGCCCGCTTCCTTCGCCTCTTTCGGCATCTGGCTCGTAATCACGCCGAACTGCTCCACGATCGCCTTCAACCCGGTCTTTTCCTCCTGGCCGCCTTGAGGTTCCTCGCCCTCGCTGCGCCGGGGCGCCGGATTGACCTCCTGAATATAGTTCAGGACCGTGATCATGCGGTTGTACATCGCCCGCCGCGCAGACATCGTCTTGTTCAGGGCAAGCAGGCGCTTCCTGATATCGGCATATTGGGAAACCACATCGTCGACATTCCTGCCCTCGGCGTCCCTGCCGTCCTTAAGGCGTGCCAGCTGGGTCTCGATGTCGACCTGCTCCGCCATGATCTCGTCGTTGATCTTCACGAGGGCGGTCTTGAGCATTGCCGTCGGCGAGACGAATATGCCGATTGCGAAATCGAGACGGGGCTCAAGCCACTTCCAGTCAACGCCCATCATCTCGACGGTCATCCGAATCTTCCCGAAACCCTTTCGAGTCTCATCGAGGTAGTCGTCGTCAAGTGCCAACTGGAGCACATCCACGGTAAGGTCGCCCAGTTTTTTCCTCGTGTTAAGTTTTCCCGTGCTGATGGTCAACACCCTGCCCTTGGCGGGGTCTTTCTCATCCACGGGTTTGCTGTTCCGGGCATTGTAGTCGTCCACGAATTTCTGCAGTTTCTCCTTCTTCGGATCTTTCTTCAGATCGGCGAGTTCATTAAAGAAATCCTCGCCAGGCAGACTGCCGCCACCATTCTTCACGGACACTTGTTTCTCCCCCTTCTTGAGGCCAAGCGCCTGGTTCAGTAGAGACTCCACTTCCCTGGTCTCGTTCTGCACCGTGTTAAACTTTTCACGGGTCTTTTTAGTGGAGTTGACGTTGATGATGTTGTTGTTCGGCGCGTTGTCGTTGACGTTGATGATGTTGTCGTTGTTCGGCGCGTTGTCGTTGACGTTGATGATGTTGTTGTTCGGCGCGTTGTCGTTGACGTTGATGATGATGTTGTTGTTCGGCGCGTTGTCGTTGACGTTGACGATGTTGTTGTTCGGCACGTTGTCGTTGACGTTGACGATGTTGTTGTTCGGCGCGTTGTCGTTGACGTTGACGATGTTGTCGTTGTTCGGCGCGTTGTCGTCGTTCGATTCTATGACGATGTTATGGCGGCGATTGACGACCTGAGCCGAATAACCATGGATGAAGTTGTCCAGAAAAACAGTCCGCTCATGACTTTTT
Source organism: Kiritimatiellia bacterium (assembly GCA_045627605.1). Lineage (GTDB taxonomy): Bacteria > Verrucomicrobiota > Kiritimatiellia > RFP12 > JAAYLN01 > RGIG5952. Next base: position 15,070 of record JAZQOA010000134.1, read on the forward strand.
GCATTGGTGAAAAGCCGGGATAGGCTCTCCATCCGCTCGTTGATCTTCTCCGATATTTCCTCGATGGCGCCTTCGACGTCTGCAGGCTTGCCGCCGCGGTTGATCCACGTCTGCAATGTGCCGCGCATCCCGTTCTTGACAACCTCCATCTCGTGTTTGATGACTGTGGCAAGTCGGTCCTCGATGCTCTTCCTCACCTCCCGCACCTCTTGGCCTGTCGTGCTGGCAATAGCGTCGATCTGCGCGTCAAAGGTCCGAAGGTGGGCCCGGTTGTGCAGCATCACATATTCCACATAGGCCCCAAAACCAGCAAAAGACTTGGCTATGGAAATGGGATTGGGCTTCTTCTGTTCGACGGCGATGATTCCCACGTGCACGACGTCAAACACTCCCCCGCCAAGCTCCCGCTCGCGGTCAATCAGCCCGCCGACCAGCCTATCCACGAGAACATCCATCGCGGACTCGGGCATCTCCTCTTCTATCTCCGCAGACTGCTCCCGTAACTTGTCGAGGTCGTTTTCAATCGCTTCCTTACACTCCTTGAGGCAATCGTACAGTCCATTCGCCAACTTCTTCCCTTCTTCGCTCAGTTTCCCGTCAAGCCCGTCGATCCGCTGGCTGATGGACGTCTTCAAGTCCTCCGCAAGCTTGGGCAAGTCCACCTCCTGGTCGTCCTTCGCATTCTCAAAGGCAATCTTCCACTCCTTCAGGGAAGCGAGATGGTTCTTCAGCTTTTCGATCGCGTCGCCATAGGCGGCGAACAATGCGGCGACCGCCTTCTTCGCGTCCGTGCCCATCTTGCTTCCAAAAGCCTGCCTCAACGCATCGAGATCTTTCTTATTTCGTTCCAGCAAGGCGATTTCCCCGTCTTCCCCTTCAAGACCGGAGATTTGCCCGCCGATGACCATGAGCACACTCCGGCGAAACTCTTCGCGGGGGGAAGGAGAGGGGTCATTCTTGGCCGCCCCAGGAAGAACTCCGCCCAGTTCCCCTTTCGGATTGGGCTTAAGTTTCGCCTTCAGCGCGTCAAGCTCGGTCTCCTTGTTATCGATTTCGCCCTTAATCACGTCGAGTAACGTGTCTAAGCTTTCTTCTCCGTTAGAACGAATGCGG
>JAZQOA010000135.1:0-34072 GCA_045627605.1 Kiritimatiellia bacterium
TCTCGAAGTTGTCCTTCTCGTTGAGGTCGTAGTAGCACTTCAGCATGTCCACGAAAAGCGACTTGCCGAACCGCCGCGGACGCACGAAGAAGATGAAACGGCCTGCCGTTTCAAGACGGTCGATGTAGGCCGTCTTGTCGATATAGTAAAGCCCTTCATTTCGAATCGTCTTGAAATCCGAAATGCCGTAGGGAATGCTCTTTGCGCTCAGTTTTTCCATGTCTAAAATTATAGCAAAACCGCGCCTCCGCAACCAACGCAACCCGCAGCCGGAAGGAAACGGAAGACTGCGGAAGACAGCACGACACGGCATCCCCGCGACCACTGAACACACGGGGGAAGACTCCCGTAACCTTCGCGCGCCGCATCCACGGTCGCGCTACCAGCGCCGGGAGTCCGCTGCTTTTCGTCCGCCCTTTCTGGCGAAACCGGAGGAAGCCGTGGACAATCACCCTTTCCAAAACGATTGTGCTGAGACGAGGCGGACGCCCAGGTTGTTGTTGCGGTTGTCCGGCCTGTTCCTGTTGCGGTTAGCCGAACGGCAGTTCCTGGCAGTGTTGTTCCAGCTGCCGCCGCGGAGCACGCGGCCGTCGCCCGAGCCTTTCGGCCTTCCCCGTTTCATTCCATTATCGCAGAGAAAACCCGACGCCGCAAGTTCTGCGAATCCGCCTCTTCCGCAAAGGCCGCCACGGCCCCTGCGCGAATCTGGTAATCCGCGTCGGACATTTTCCCCTCGGCGAGAAGCCCGGCAAAATACATCTGCTTTCTGCAAAAACGATTTCGGCTCGCCCTGTTAAGCCTGACGCAACGCGGGAAGACGCGCATACCGAGGAAATCCATGCCGTGTCGCGTCCTGTTGATTTGCGGATTCGGCTTCAGTTCCAGCGAGAGAACCGACGAGGAAAACGCAGTTATCTCATCCCGTGCGAACCTGAGCCGAGACACATCGTCCGCCCAGAGGACAAAGTCATCCATGTAGCGGGCAAAAGCCTCCGGTGGCAGCACCTTCATGTAATCGACTTTCCGGCTTCGACGCCACTCGGTCGAGTTCCGGCCAGACGCCCCCTCTTCGCCCTCCAGCCACTCCACGCAAAATGTCCACCCCTCAGGGAAGGCTACGCGCTCCACCTTCAAAACCCGATGGGATCGCAAAAAAGCATTTAATTCCGCGGCAGCGGCTTCGCCGCCGCCAAGTCCCACCTGAAACGTTGCAAACTGCGCCATTCTCGTTCTTCCCTCCCTCCCTTCCTCCTGCGCGGCTCGCGCATGCTCTCCACGGCCCGGCCTCGCGCTCCCGCGCGCCCGCTCCGCGGGACGGCTTCGGGCCGTGTCGCAGGCGCTCGCATTTCCTGCCCGGGAAAGGGTGATTATTGTCCTGAGACGAGGCGGACGCCCAGGCTGTCGTGGCGGTCGCCCGGCCTGCTCCTGTAGCGGTCAGCCGAACGGCAGCCCCTGGCAGCGTCGCTCCAGCCGCCGCCGCGGCCCACGCGGATGCCGCCCGAGCCCGGACCGACTGGATCGGTGACGGCCCCGGACGGGTAGGCCCCGTACCAGTCCTGGCACCATTCCCACACGTTCCCGCTCATGTCATGAATCCCGAGCTCGTTCGCCTTCTTCGTCCCCACATCGTGCGTCGAACCCTTATTCCAATCCCCCCCGTACCACGCCACCTCGCCGGGGTTGTCGCTTCCGCTGTACTTGCAGCCCATGCTCTTCGTCCCGCCGCGCGCCGCGAACTCCCACTCCGCCTCCGTCGGCAGACGGACGCGCAAGGCCTCGCCCTGCTGCGCAAGTCGCGCATTCACCTTCTTCACGAACGCCTGGCAGTCGTACCACGAAACACTCTCCACGGGACGCCGGTCGCCCTTGAAACGCGACGGATTGCCCCCCATCACGGCCTGCCACTCCCTCTGCGTCACCTCGTACTTCCCAAGCCAGTATCCCTTCGTCAACGTCACCTCATGAACGGGGCGCTCATCGTCGGCTGCATCTTCGTCATCACTCCCCATCCTGAAACGCCCCGGCGCCACCCACACAAACGCCATCTTAACCCCCGGCGCAATCTCGATCTCGCGTGTGTCGCCGGCAACAGGCGTCACCGACTGCCGAGCCGTCGGGACGGCTGACTGCACAGGGGCAGGCCGTTGCACAGGGGCGGGCTTTGGAGACGTTTCCGGCAAGTTATTGCGCACAACAAGAATAGAGACAAGGACGACGGCAACCACTACGAGCCACTTCAGCGGGCCGCTTTTCGGCTTCTGGTTCGGAGCGCCCTCAAGCGCGGTGCGAATGGCCTTGTCGCTTTTCTCGCGTATCTCCTCCGCGCGGACCTGACGCCTTCTCTCCTCACTTGCCCGGCGCTGTTCTCCGCGCCGGGCAAGTTCGGCCTCAACGCCGTTAACTCTGTCCGCAACTTCGCCGAGAAAGGATGCCGCGTCCGCGAACATCCTGTAGCTTAATGCCTCTTCCGCCTGTCGGAGGGAACGGTTCGCCTCATTGAGTTTGCCGTTGAGGTCAAGATCAGCGATTCCGCAGGAAAGCAGATATTCCAGCCGCTGCCCGAGCGCGACTTTCCGGCGGATGATTTCCGCGCTGTCGATGGTCTCGCTTTTTTCCCCGGCGGACGGCGCCTCCGGCTCCGGGGCGCACTCCAGCGCCGCAATGAACTCGCCGCATGTCGAAAAGCGTTCCTCGCGGGTCTTCGACAGCGCCTTCAGCAAGGCCGCGTTCACCGACGCGGAAAGTCCGTCGATTTCATCGGGCGCCTCACCCTTGACCGCGGACATCATGATAACGGCGTCACCCGTCTCGAAGACACCCGCGAAGGGCGGGCGGCCGTCGAGCATCTCGTAAATCATACAGGCAAGGGCGTACTGGTCCGTCCGCCCGTCCTGGCGTTTGCCCGTCCACTGCTCCGGCGCCATGTACGGGCGCGTCCCGGAGGTATCTCCCCCATCCTGCGACACGCGGCTCATCGACGAGCGGATCTCCGCCGCGAGGCCGAAGTCCAGGACACGCGCCCGGAGACGTCCCGTTTCGGCGTCCGTCTCGACCATCACGTTCGCGGGCTTGATGTCGCGGTGGACGATGCGCTCCCCGTGCGCGTAGTCGAGTGCGGAAGCGACCTGGCGGCCGATTTCAAGCGCCTTGTCGAGCGGGACGATACCGCCGGGGAACTGCTTCCGCCACTTCGAAAGCGTCACGCCGGGCGCGTAGGACATCAGCATCACGGGATCGCCGGGCATCACGCGCAGTTCCCGGCGCGTCTCCTCGCTGGCGTACGCCACATCGGAGGCGCGATGGAGGACATGCGCCGCGGCGATGTTCGGATGAAGCAGCTTCGCCACAAGCGCGAAGTTGTCGCGGACGCGCTCCAGCTCCTCCTCGTTCGTCTTGAGGAGCGGATGAAGCGTCTTGAGGGCGTACTCGACGCCCGAAACGGTGTCGCGGACAAGCCACACCACGCCGAAGCCCCCGCCCCCGAGCTTCCGCACGAGTTCGTACTGGTCGATGTGGCCGGCCGAACCCTGCGGCACTCCGCCCGCCTTCATCGTCGGCGCCGAGCCGACGCTGGCCTCGTCGTCAAGCACAGGGCCAGGCGCGGCGCCCCGCCCCATCGTCTCCATCGATCCAAAGCTGTCTTCATTCATGGCAAATTCAATTATACACGAAAACAATGAAGTGTGGGAAATTTCCCACTCGCAACCGCGCCTCTGGCGCGGCAAGAGGCGGCGATAAGTGCGATAAGTGCGATAAGCGTCGATAAGCGGGACGAGGCGGCGCAACTCACCACTCACCACTTACCACTCACCACTCACAACTCTCAACGGTGTCCACCGGCAAGCCGGGCGATTTCAGCGGGGGTGAGTTCGCGGAATTCGCCAGGCCGAAGGGTGCCGAGCTCAAGGTCGTCGAGCGCGACGCGGGTCAGCGAAACGACATTGAGGCCGACCGCCGCGCACATCTTGCGGATCTGGCGGTTGCGACCTTCGTGAAGTTCGAAGCGGAGGCGCGTGTGGAGCCCGGCGCGGCGCAGGAGCGCGACGCCAACGGGACGGATCAGGTAGCCGTCGATTTCCATCGGCTCGCGGAGTTTCGCCACGACATCGTCGCCGCATCGACCGGAGACCTCGACGACATAGACCTTGCGGTGCCCGTAGCGCGGATGCGTGAGACGCGCGATAAGGTCGCCGTCGTCCGAGAGCAAAAGCAAGCCGCGGCTCTCCTTGTCAAGGCGGCCGACGGGCACGAGACGCCCGGGAACGGCGGCGACGAGTTCCGTCACGAGCCTTCCGCCATGGCCGTCGCTGGCGGCGCAGATAAAACCGGCGGGCTTGTTAAGCATGACCGTGTGATGCGCGGCGGCTGCGGGAAGCGCCTTGCCATCGACGGTTACGGCATCAACAGAGGGATCGACGCGGCACCCCATTTCCGTCACGGCCGCGCCGTTGACGCACACGCGGCCCGCCGCGATCATCTCCTCGGCATGGCGCCGCGAGGCCAATCCTGCGCGCGCGATGGCGAGCTGCAGCCGGATTTTCCCGTCGCCTTCCATAATTGGCCGGGGACCGCGGGACGGCGCTACTTGACGCGAAGGACGAAGTAGTTCTTCTTGCCGGAGCGGAGAATGGCAAGACGGCCTTCGACAAGGTCGGATTCCGCGAAGACGCGGTCCAGCGGCGCCTTTTCGCTGTTGAGGACAAGGCCGCCCTGCTGCGCCAGGCGGCGCGCATCGCCCTTCGACGCGGTCATGCCCGAGGCTGCGGCAACTTCAAAGACCGGCTTGCCAACGACATCGGCTTTGGCAAGTTCGCCGGATTTGACGTTCTTGAAGATGTTTTCGAGTTCGCTGGCGGAAAGCCCCTCGATTGAACCGCCGAAAAGCACGTTTGTCGCCTTGAGCGCCTGCTGGAGGCCGGCTTCGCCGTGGACGGCGCGCGTGACCTCCTCGGCGAGCACCTTCTGGGCCTCGTGTTTCTCGGGGCACTCCTTGAGCGACTTTTCAAGCTCCTGGATGCGCTCCTCGGGGAGGAAGGTGAAAATGCGGAGGTAGCGGATGACATCGGCGTCGAGGGCGCGGAAGAAGAACTGGTAGAAGTCGTAGTAGCTCGTCTTGCGGGCGTCGAGGAAAATGGCGTTGCCCTCGCTCTTGCCGAACTTGACGCCGTTGGCGTCGCAGACAAGCGGAATCGTGAGGCCAAAGGCCTCCTTGCCGCGCATGCGGTGGATGAGGTCCGTGCCGGCGGTGATGTTGCCCCACTGGTCGCTGCCGCCAACCTCCATCTGGCAGCCGTAGGTGTCGAAAAGGTGGAGGAAGTCGTTGCCCTGGAGAATCTGGTAGCTGAACTCCGTGAACGTCATGCCGCCGTCCGTCGCCTCAAGGCGCTTCTTGACGCTCTCCTTGGCGAGCATCTGGGGGACGCGGAAGTTGACGCAAATGTCGCGGAGGAAGTCGATGGAGTTGACGTTCCTGTACCAGTCGTAGTTGTTGACCATGATCGCCGGGTTGACGGGATCGTCGAACTTGAGGAAGCGGGAGAGGTTTTCCTTGATGCCTTCGAGGTTGTGCTGGACCTGCGCCACGGTCAGCATCTTGCGCTCGACCGACTTGCCCGACGGATCGCCGATCAGGCCCGTGGCGCCGCCAACGAGGGCGATCACCTTGTGGCCGGCGCGCTGGAAGTTCGCAAGCAACATGATGGTGGCGTAATTGCCCGCCTGGAGACTGTCGGCCGAAGGATCGAAGCCGGCGTAGACGGTCATCGGCTTTTCAAGCGCCTTTTCGACCTCGGGGCTGGTCACCGCTTCGACAAGGTGGCGGGAACGGAGATAATCGAGAAAACCCATCGTGAACTTCCTTTGCGTGATAACTTGTCCAAATGATTGAAAAAAGAAAGGGCCGTTCGCTGAAACGGCGCCGGCAGGTGCTGCCGGCGCCGTTCCGTGCGAACAAGCCGCGTGGATTTACTTGTCTTCCTTGGCGGCGGGGTTCCACTCCTCGCTCTGGGCGAAGGCCTCGTCGAAGGCGGAGGCAAGGCCGACGATGTTCTCGCCGGGCTTCAGGCTCTCCTTGCCGAGCTCCTTGCTGAGCGCCTCGACCTCGACGTCGGACATGTCGACGGCCTTGATCGAGAGACCAATGCGACGGTCGTCGCTGTCGATGCGGACGATGCGCGCCTCGACTTCCTGGCCGACCTTGAGGGCGTCCTTGACCTTCTCGACATGGTCGTTGGAAATCTGGGAGATGTGGACGAGGCCGTCCACGCCGTCCTCGAGCTCGACGAACGCGCCGAAGGAGGCGATCTTCGAAACCTTGCCCTTGACAATCTGGCCGATCGAGTAGCGCGACGCGATCGAGTGCCACGGATCCTCGCTGGCCTGCTTGAGGCCGAGGGAGATGCGCTGCTGCGAGGGATCGACCTCGAGGACGACCGCCTCGACTTCCTGGCCCTTCTGGAGCATCTCGGAGGGATGGTTGATCTTGCGCGTCCAGGACATGTCGGAGACGTGGATCATGCCGTCGATGCCGTCCTCGATCTCGACGAAGGCGCCGTAGGAGGTGAAGTTGCGGACCTTGCCCTTCACGCGGCCGCCGACGGGGTAGCGCTTCTGGACGGTGTCCCAGGGGTTCTCCTCGGTCTGGCGGATGCCGAGCGCGATCTTCTGGTTGACGTTGTCGATCGAGAGGATGACCCCGTCGCCTCCGTCGCCGATGTTGAGCATGACGGAGGCGCGGGCGACGCGCTTCGTCCACGAGAACTCGGAGATGTGGACGAGACCCTCGATGCCGGGCTCGATCTCGACGAAGGCGCCGTAGGCGACGAGATTGACGACCTTGCCGTGGACCTTGGCGCCGACGGGGTACTTCTCCTCGATGCCGTCCCACGGGTTCTTCTGGATCTGCTTGAGGCCGAGGGAGACGCGCTCGCGCTCCAGATCGACGTCGAGGATGACCACCTCGAGTTCCTGGCCGATCTTGAGCATCTCGCTCGGGTGCTTGATGCGGCCCCAGCTCATGTCCGTGATGTGGAGAAGGCCGTCGAGGCCGCTGAGGTCGATGAAGGCGCCGAAGTCGGTGATGTTCTTCACGCGGCCCTGGCGGTGCTGCCCGATCTGGATGGAGGCGAGAAGGTCGCGCTTCTGGTCCGCCATGCGCTCCTCGAGGAGCTCGCGGCGGGAAATGATGAGGTTGCGGCGCTCGTTGCTGATCTTGATAAGCTTGAATTCGAGCGTCTGGCCGATGAAGCCGTCGACCTCGTGCACGGGGTCGATGTCGAGCTGCGAGCCGGGGAGGAAGGCGTCGATGCCGTCCACGTTGACGGTGAGGCCGCCGCGGACCTTGCCGGTGATGACGCCGTTGAGCGTGCAGCCTTCGCTGTATTTCTTGAGGAGGGCCTCCCAGCGGAGCTTCTCGTCGGCCTTCGACTTGCTGAGCTCGACCATGCCGCTGCGGGTCTCGAGGTTGAGGACGAGGACGTCGATCACGTCGCCCTTCTTGACTTCGGTGTCCTTGAACTCGTTGACGGAGACGCTGCCCTCGGCCTTGTACCCGATGTCGACCAGCACGTCGTTGCCGCTGATGGCGAGAACCGTGCCCTTGACTATCTCGCCGACGGTGAGCTTGCTCGAAGTGTCGAGCATCGCGGCGAAGTCATCGTAGCTGCCTCCCGTTTTGGCAGCGAATTTAACGGGGTTGTGTTTTCCCATTGGAACTTTCCGAATCAGGCGCACGGCCGCAGGGGAACTGGCCCGGGGAAGCCTCGGACCCCCCACGAGGGTCTTGACAGACTGTGCCGGGGCTGCCGCCCCGGCGCCAAACGCCTTCTTGATTGTTGTGCGTTCTTGTTTTGCCGGTTGAAACCGAACCTCGCCCCCGGGCGATGAGTCAACCGGGCCCGCACGAAAGTACAGGCAATACTATAATAGCAAAAACCACGAACTTGCGCAAATGAAGCACGCCTCAAATGGATTGGGGATTGGATTGGAAATGAATTACCGGAGAATCAGCTTGAGGCCGCCGGTCTGGCATTCGTAGCATCCGAGATCGGGTTTGCCATTCACCACGCGGATCGCGCCGAGCAAATCAGTTGCGCCCGTCATCCAGTTTTCCAGGACGCCTTTGTCCAGCGCCGGCGACGCCCCGTTCAACCGGTAGTCGCCCTTCTCCGCGTTGCGGAAGAGATTGACGCCCTCGAACGATCCCTTGCTGATGCGGACCGGCGCCATGCAATGGTCGAAGAGATCGATCAGGGTGTCATCGCAGGCGAAGACCGCGTAATTCGCATTCTCGTGCGTGGTGACATTGTCGCCGATGAGACAGTTCACGACGCGCCCGCCCGTCGCCCACACGCCCGCGCACAGGAACGATTCATTGCCAGCGACCGTGCAGTTCACCAGTTCGCCCCCTGCAACATACACCGTCCCGACAGGCGAATAGCTCCCGCCCGTCGGCTGGCCCTGCTTCGTAAAGAGGCAGTTGCGAACCGTGCCAGCCACCATCGCGAGCGCCGTGCCGCCGGAACCGTTCCCTTCGCACCTCAAGGTGCAGTTGCTGATCACCGTCGAGTCGACAAGGGCATTCGCCGAATTGTCGACATAGATGCCTGCACCCCTGTTGTTGTAACCGGTGGCGGAGCAATTGCGGACGAGAACGTTCGAAACGCAGCCGCCCTCCGTGCCGATGTAGATGCCGGCGCCACTGCCCGCAGACGCGCCGGACGCGGTCAGGTTCGCGATCTTCGCGTTCGCGTGCGCCAGGTGGAAGATGCGATGTCCCATGCCAACGGCGTTGAACACGGTCGCATCGCGCCGTCCCGCGCCGTGGATGTCAAGCCGCTTGGCAATTAAGATCTCGTCGTTCACCGGATACTCGCCTTCGGCGACGACGATCTCGCATCCGTCAAGGGCAATCGCCACGGCGTCAGTCAGATTTGTCGCCGCATTCTCCCAGCTGTCATACGGCAACTTGGGCGCCGCATTGCTCGCCTTAACGTAGAGAACCTTGCCAAGGGCCGTCACCCGCACGACCGACGGAGCCGCGACCTCATCGCCAGTCGTCCGGTTTACGACACGCAGCTTCACCTCGTAGCTGCCGATGTCGAACGGATGGCTCGCCGTGGCACCCTCAATCTCCTCCTCGCCCTTGCCGTCGCCCCAATTCCAATAACAGATGAGTTCGTCATCCTCTGCTCCGACCGCAGACACCTTGAAGCTGACCGCATGCGGCGCAAAGCCACTCGTCTCGTCCACCGCGCCAAAGTCGGCGCTGAACACATTGACCTGCGATTCCACCGCGCCGATGTCCGGCGCCTTCCCGACAATGCGCGGGTTGCCAAAGATGTCCTTTGCATCGGCCATCCACTCCTCCTCGTCCGCCCCGTTGAACGCCTTGGACTTCACGGACGGCGTCAGGTCAAGCGCATTGATGTCCGCGAATGGGTGTTCCTCGGTGTGGCAGTCGTCATTGATGTACGTGGAGGCGACGCAGTTCTCGAAGCAGCTCGCAGTGCCGTCCCACGTCTGGCCAAGCGGATCAATTGCGCCCGTTCTCTCGTTCTCGGCGATGATGCAGCTCACCACGCGGCCGTTGCCGCTCGCCCAGACGCCCGGACGATGCGCGCCACTGTTGAGCGCAACCGTGCAGTTCACGAGCCGTCCGCCCGTGATCTTCACCGTGCCGCCGCTGCTACCATCGCAGTGATTGGGCTTGTTGTACACGAAAAGCGAGTTCCGGACCGTGCCGCCGGCCATCATAAGCGCATAGCCACCGCTTCCTCCCTCGCAATAGGCTGTGCAATTGCTGATGACGACCGAATCCACGAGCGCGTGGTCCTCGTCAGCGGGCTTGGCGATGGCGATGCCGCCGCCGACCTTCGGATAGGCATTGGCCTTGCAGTTGAAGATGACGGCATTCGAGACGCAGCCGCCGTATGGTCCGATGTAGACGCCCGCGCCGTCAACCCGCGAGTCGAAATCGCGAATCGTCACGCCGGAGACCTCGGTCTCGGGATCTTCGAGGTCGAAGAGTCGGTAGCCGGCTGCAGCCGCCTTGAGAACGACGTTCGACGCAATACCGTCCACACCGCGCACCTTGACCGCCTTCTTGAGGACGATCTCCTTTTCGACAAGATGCATACCGTTCGAAACAATAACCGTGCAACCTCCGATCGAGACCTCGGCGGCGTCCGTCAGCTTCGCCGCCGCCGTCGCCCACGTCGCATAAGGAGCGGCCGCATCGGGGTTGTCCTTGACGACATAGAGCGTCTCGCCGACCGACTTCACGTGCGCCGTCGACGGCACGGCGTAGATCGCGCCGGACGTCATGTTGGACGCGAGCATTCCCACATCGGTCACGCAATACGAGAACTCATGCTCGGCCGTCAGGCCCTCCGTCATCTCGTCATAGACGCCGTCGCCGTTCCAGTCCCAGTAGCAGGCGACCTCATTCGCCTCGGCTCCGTTCGCCGACACCGTGTAGTTGACTGTGACCGGCGAGAAGCCCTCGCTCGCATCCGCCTCGAACTCGGCGGAGAACTTGTTCGCATCGGCCTCCACGGCGCCGATGTCCGGATTCTGACCGCTCACGCGCGGATTGCCCATGATGTCGACCGCGCCGACCATCCAAGGTTCCTCTTCCGCGCCGTTGAACGCGGCGGACTTCGCCGACGGCGTGAGATCGAGCACCTCGATGGCGGTGAACGGATGCTCCTCGGTGAAGCAATCGTCGTTGATGTACTTGGAGACGACGCAGTTCTCGAAGCAACTCGCCGTACCCGTCCACGTCTGGTCCAGAGGATCGGTCCCGGTGGTCATCTTGTTCTCGGCGATGATGCAGCTCACGACCTTGCCGTCACCGCTCGCCCAAACGCCCGGACGGTACGCCGCCGAATTGAGCGTGATCGTGCAGTTGACGAGCCGTCCGCCCGTGATCTTAACCGTACCGCCGCTGTTGCTGATGATATTCCGGGGCGTGTTGTACATGAAGAGCGAGTTCCTGACCGTGCCGCCGGCCATGCAGATCGCATTGCCACCCGAGCCGCCTTCGCAGTAGGCCTTGCAGTTGGTGATGACGACCGAATCGACGAGCGCAGCGTCGGACGCGGCGATGTAGATGCCGCCGCCGCTCTGGCCGTAGCCGCTGCAGCCGCAGTTCCGCACCAGACAGTTCGAGACGGTTCCGCCGTCGGTGTTGATGAAAACGCCACCGCCGTTGCCGCTATATGACGAGCCCATGATCGTCAGCCCGCTCACCTCCGCCTCGGCGTTCGCCAACTGGAAGAGACGATAACCGGACGTCTTGGCGCTCACGGTCACGTCGGCGGGATCGCCAGTCAAGCCACGCACCTTGACGGCTGAGGAGAGGATGCTCTCGGCGGTCGCCTGGTGCGTGCCGTTCGAAAGAACGACCGTGCAACCGTCAACCGCCACGGCAAGCGCGTCCGAAAGCGTCGCCGCCGCCTTCTCCCACGTGTCATACGGCGCGACCGGCGTCGCGCTTTCCTTGCGGACGTAGACCGTTTCGCCGACCGACTTGATCGAAACCTTGCCTGGCACGGCGTAGGTCTCGCCCGTCGCGGCGTTGACGACCGTGAGCCCGACCGAACTGAAGCACGGCGTGAACTGATGCGACGCCGTGAGCCCGTAAGTCGTCTCGTCAACCGTGCCGTCGCCGTTCCAGTCCCAGAGGCAGACCAGGTTCGCAAGATCGACGCCCGCAACCGCAACCGTGAAATTCACATCCAGCGGGGCGAAACCGGCGTCAATGTCGGCGGCAAACGACGCCGAGAGTTCTTCCGGATTCATCTCGACCGCGCCAATGTCGGGGGCCGCGCCCATGATGCGAGAATGACCAACGAGATCGGCTGCGCCCATCCAGCTCTCGGTCGCCGCCTTGTCAACCGCCGCCGACCCCGGAACAGGCGTGAAGTCGTAATGTGCCGCATCACGGAACGGATGAGACTCCTCGAAGCAGAAATCATTGATCTTGGCCGTGCCGACGCAATTCGAGAAGCAGCTCGCCGTCCCCGCCCAGGTGATGCTCTTCGCGTCGAGCGCCGTCGGATGGGTGTTCTCCGCGATGATGCAGTCGACGACCCGTCCGCCCGTCGCCCACACGCCCGAGCACTTCATGATGTGGTTCAGGGCGATCGTGCAGTTCTTCAGAAGGCCGGCCTCGATCTTGACCGCGCCGCACTCGACCAGACTGCTGGCGATGGTGTTCTTCAGGAAAAGCGAATTCACCACCTTGGCATTGGCGCTTGTCATGAACAGCGCCGCGCCGCCATAAGGCCCTTCGCAGTGTGACGTGCAGTTGCTGATGATCACCGAATCGACGAGCGCGGGAGAGTCCTTGGCGATGTAGATGCCGCCGCCAACATGACCGTAGGCGTAGGACTTGCAGTTGAAGATCTCGCAATGGTCCACCGTGCCGCCCATCGCATCGATGTAAACGCCCGTGCCGCTTACCTGCGCCTGCTTGTTGTCACCGTCGATCATCACGCACGTGAGTCGCGCATCAGGATGGTTAAGTCTCATCACGCGATGGGAATTGTCGCCCGTGAGCTTCAGCGTGACATCCGTGCGGTTGCCGGTCGCGCTCGTAATCGTAACGCCCTTCTCAACGGTGGTCTCCTCCTTGCACAGGTAGGTGCCGGTCTTGAGGAGAAGCGTGTCGCCATCGGAGACCCGAGTCAGGGCGTAGGCAATCGACGAATACGGCGCCCCCTCGCTGCCGTCGCCGGAATCGTCGAAACTCCCGCTGGATTCGACGTATTTCGCGGTTCCGGCCCATGCGCCGAAAGACGCCACGACAAGCGCGGCAAAGATTTTTCCTTTCATTTCAGATTCTCCACTCCGAAAACAAGCGAGGCAAAAACCCCGGCCGGGGACTGTGATTCAAACGATGCCATAATTATGGCAAACTGCAGACTTAAGCGCAAGTGTTTTGGCATTTGAGCAGATATTTCCAGCGGGTGCAATTGCCTTTGCCGCCGGGAAATGTTAGAATTAGCCCAACGGGGGATGTCATATGCTTGAGGACAAGGGAAAGTCTGCCAACGCCTCGGGGGTGCTGGCCAGTCTCTTCGCCGCCAATGAAGTCAGGGCCAACAGACTGTGCCGCAACGCGCATATCGCGTCAGTGTTGATCGGCGTCGTTCTTGTTTTGTGCTACCGCGATTCCGCAAACGTGTCGAACGCCGCCTGGATTTGCCGTCTCTTCGCCATCCTAGCCCCCGTCCACGTCTTCTCGCTCGTCGCCGCCTGCGCCGTCGGGTTCAGGCACCGCTCGGCAAAGTACATCCTGCTTTTTGGCGGAGCCCTCGCGTCGATGCTTGGCGCGGGGCTTGTCGGCTCCTACGCGTCGTTCCTCCTCTTCTTCCCGATTGCGCTCACCGCCCGCTACTTCGACCCCGGCCTCACCGTCGCCACGACGGCGGCCATGATTCCCCTGTGCCTTCTCTCGCACGTGGTCAACGTCTGGCTGGGGCTTCCAGACTTCTCGATGCTCCACCTGCCCGCAGGCGCGACCTTCAACTTGGACCCCGCCGGCGCAAACATCTTTCTCGACGCCACCCCCGACAGGCCCCAGACGCTCGTCAACCACATTGTCTGGCAGTTTCCGTCGGGCGTGCTCTTCCTCATGCTCTTCGGCTTGTTGGCGACGGCCGTCTCCGCCGCGGGCCGGCGCCTGGCGAAGTATTGCGCCGAGCGCATGCAGGCGAAGGTCAACGAGCGAGACAACGCAATCCGCGCCGTCGTAAATCTTGCCGTCTCCATCGAGCCGGGCGAAAGGGCCGTCCGCCAGGTCCTGCGCGAATCGGCGGGAATTGTCGACGCATGCTACGCCTCGATGGTGAAGTACGGGGGGAACGAAAGCCGCTCGCTTTACAAGCGGTGGTTCGATGGCGACGGGCGTGACGAACCCGACTTCAGCGAGAAGGCCGCGTCGCTTTCGTTCGAGCTTCTCGCGTCATCAGGTTCCTACACCTACCACGCGCCAAGTGACATCGAGGTTTTCGACAAGGCCATGGAGGCGCACGGGGCGCGCACCCTCATGCTTGAGCGCATCTATATCAACGGCAAGCCCTGGGGGCACCTTTGCCTGCTCTCGAAGCGTGAAAACGCCGACACGGCCGAAAACAAGGAGGCGGCTGTCCGCATCGCCCGCATTCTCGCCATCGTCTTGCGCCGCTCCGCGTCGGCCGCGGCCGCGGCGGAGCGCCAGAAGAACAGCGACGCCATGGAAAAGGAACTCGCCGCCCTGCAGTCGGGAGCCACCATCTCCGAGCCCCGCCTCTTCCTCGAGGCAATCCGCAGTCGGTTCGGCGCCGGCCACTGCTATCTCTCCAAATACGGGAAAGACGGCATCTCCACGATTAGCCGCGGCTTCATTGTCTCGGCATCGGACCTTGGACCCGACGGGGAATCCTGGCAGTGCGCGGACCCGTCGTTCGCGTTTGGCCACCGGGGCGAGTTCAGCCCCCGCGGCCTGAAAACGGTCTACGACGGCGACGTTGAGAAACTCGGCAATCTCTACGGCGGTTCCTGCGGGAATCTTTTTCCCGGCATGGCGACGCTGGTGGCGTGCCCCGTCTTCGTCAAGGGCATGTCCTGGGGCGCCTTGTGCATCGCCTTCCCCGAACATCGTGAAATCGGCGAAATCGAAGGCAATTTCCTCGTTCGAAGCGCCAGCGTCATCGGCAGCGCCCTTGAACGCAAGGAGGTCTACGCGGAGTTGTCCGAGGCCCGCGACGCCGCCCAGCGCGAAAACGAATTCGTCAACCGCGTCATCAATTTCAGCCCGGTGGCCTGCTTCGTCAAGGACGCCGACGACGATTTCCGCTACATCCGTTGCAACGCCGCCTACGCCCGGCACATGCGGCGCGCGAAAAGCGAGATCATCGGGCGGACGGACGGCGAAATCCTCGCCGCGGACGCCGCCCGCGCGATGCGGGAACGGGACGCCCTGGTCGTCGACCGCGGCGGCCTCCTCCACTACGACGGGGAAAGCTTCATCCACCGCGACGAAGGCGTCCTCGTCGAACGCTGGGACCAGATGATGGTGACCTCCGACAACCGGCGCCTCATCATTTGCTTCCTCAACGACATCACCAAGGACCGCCGCCAAATCGAGGACGAACGCCGCCTCCGCGACGCCTACCTCGAGCAACACGAGCTCGCGTCACTTTGGGAAAACCTTGTCAACGCCATTCCGCTCAGAATCTACATCAAGGACGCCGACAACGACCTCCGCTACATGGCCTGCAACAAGTTCTACATCGACGGATTCGGCTTCCGCGGCGCCACGCCGGTCGGAAAACGCGCCGAGGAGATATACCCGCTGGAGATCGCCCGCGGCTACACGCGGTCAACCCTGGAGACGCTCGCCCTGAAGCGGACGAATGTCATCGACGAATTCGACAAGACGCCCGACGGCTGCATTTTCGACATCCGCACCACGGAAACCCCGTACCGAACCCAGCGCGGACGGCACCTGGTCTTCGGCTACAGCATCGACATGACGGACGACAACACGGCAATCGACATCGAGCGGAAGATGTCCGAAATCCTGCGCCTCCCCTTCGTCGACGAGACATTCGAGTCTTTCCTCGGATCGGCCTTTCGCATTCTCAGCTCCGGCGGACGCACCGCCGTCGCGCTCCTCGGGCTCTATTCCGCCGACGGCAAGTTGGTCGCTTCGTATTCGGAGCCAGGAACCGGAGGCTTCGCCGACATCACCGGCGAGTTGCTCGCGAAGATCGCGGACGGCATCAAGGGCGACATTCTCCAAAACGGCGTCGCCGCCTACGACGACTTCCCGCAATCCTACCCGGAGGTCGTGCAGGGGGACGCCCTGCGCCGCATCACCTCCGTCGCCGTGCTGCCTGTCGCGGGAAGCGCCCCCCTTTACGTGGCCCTCGCATTCAAGATTCGCCAGCGTTTTTCGCGCCGCTATCTGGAGAAACTGCCCCTTTTGGCCGAGGCGCTTTCGGTTGTGCGTTCGCGCATTGCCAACGCCAAGGCGCTGCGCGACGAGCGCGACCACGCCGTCGCCGCCGAAAAATCCAAGACCTATTTCTTCTCGGCCGTCAGCCACGACATTCGAACGCCCCTCAACTCAATCATCGGGTTCGCGGACGTTCTCGCCTCCTGCCGCGACGAAGGGGAAAGAAAACAGTACATCGCCAATATCTCCAACAGCGGCCGCATGCTGCTCCAGCTTCTCAACGACGTAATCGACTTTTCGCGCCTTGAGGCCGGGAAAATGCGGATCGTTCCGGTCCCCTGCGATTTCAAGGCGCTTGCCACGGAAGTCCTCGACTTGCACATGCCGGGGCTCCGCGCCAAGGGACTTCAGCTTTCCTGCGATTTCAAGGGCATGCCACGCAAGGTCTTCCTCGACCCCAAGCGGACGAGGCAGATCATCTTCAACCTCGTCGGCAACGCCGTGAAGTTCACGCGAAAAGGGAAGATCGACTTCAGCGCGTCATTTGCGCCCGCCGAGGGGGGCAAAACCGGCACGATGACCTTCAGCGTGGCGGACACCGGCATCGGCATTGCGCGCGACAAGCTCGCAAAAATCATGCAACCCTTCATGCAGGACGGCGTGCACCTCAACAACAGCGGGAACGGCATGGGGCTGCCCATTGCCGACGCCCTCGCCAAGCGTATGAACGGCTCCATTTCGGTGGAGTCCGAGCCCGGGCATGGCAGCGTCTTCACCGTCACGCTCCGCGATGTCGGCTATACCGTGGGCGAATTCAGCAACGACGGCCCGCCGCCTGGCTTCCTGCCTGAAAAACCCGTTCTCGAACCGGCGGCGCGTCCCCAGCTCCGCGCCGTCGCGCCGCCCAATGGCGTGCTCCTCGTGGACGACATCAACCTCAACCTCATGGTCCTCAAGGCGCTTCTGGCCAAACTCGGCATCACGGACGTCGTCTGCGCCGCCAATGGTCGCGAAGCCAAAAACATCTTGTCGAAACGGTGTTTCGACTATGTCCTCACCGACCTCTGGATGCCTGAACTCGATGGTTTTGGACTCGCAAGGGAAATCGCAGGCGACAAAACGCTCAAGGATATCTCCGTCTATGCCGTCACCGCCGACATTTCAGCTCAGAAAGACTGCATGGAAGCGGGTTTCACGGGTGTCTTGTTCAAGCCCGTCACGCTTGACCGCCTCGTCCAACTTTTCGGCGTCGCCAAGTAGCCGGGCGCAAGCCGAATCAACAGTCTTCCACTAGTCCCGCGCGCACCTTTTCAAGCTGGCGCAGTTTCCACTTCAGGCACTTCCCGTCCGCGACATAGCGCATCGACGGCTCCCAGCCGAGCTGGGAATCCGCCTCGACAAACGGGATGAGCCCCCGCACGTTTTCCTCCTCGTCGGCGAGAATCGAAAGCAACTCGCCGAGGGCCTTCCGCCGCGACTCGGCATCGGCGGAAGCCTCGCGGTAGGCGAAGCCCGCCAGCCAGAACCGCTTGATGTTGCGCGACGTGCGCACCGTGTGCGCGCAGAACTCCCCGATGCCCAGCATCCGCCCCGCCTGGACGCGCCGGTCATGCGGCACGGCGTCAAGCACCTGCGCCAGGCGGGCGTTTCCCGCCTCCCAGAGCGCAAGCTCTTTTTCCGCCATTTCAATGTAGGGCGCGATGAGTTCGCGCGGCATCCGCGCCCACCCCTTCGACGGATCCCGGCAGAGGTAGATCCATCTGCCACCTTTGCGGCCGACATCGTCACCCAGGCATTCGGGGGCGTCGGGGACATTCTCGCCATAGAAGAAAAAGGGGTACGTGGGGCCGACGCGCAACGGGCCGTACTGGTCGAAGACACGCGCCGAATGCCATTTCATCGCGTCAGACCAGTCGCGCCAGGACGCAAGCACGGCGTCCTCGTTGCCCTTGCCGAAATCGCGCCGGGCCAAGTCGCGCAAACACGACTCGACGTCCGCGACAGTCGTTTCCTCCGTGAAGGCGCACTTGGCAAGCTCGGCGATGAAATTCGGCGTGAAGCCGTAGTGGTGTTCGTCCATGAGCCCGGCAAGCCCGAATTTTTCACGCGAGGCCTTAAGCGCGGCGAAACGGTCGAGCCAGCGGAAGGGCGCGGGTTCGAAGGGAATCGCCCCGAAATCCCACGTCCGCCCGCCGGTGTTGGTCATTGAAGTCAGCTTGATGCCGCGGCGCCCCGCGACGGCGGCTTCAGAGACGAAAGTCGTCCCCGGTCCCGGGCGCGTGATCGAGTAGTCGTCGATCCACGTGTCGACGCCGAGCTTTCTTTCAGGCACGTCGCCCATCTCGTAGGTGACGTGCAGCGTCACGTCAGTCGGGATGCGTTCGAGCATCGCCACGCGGTCCTTCTCCGGGGTCTGGAACCAATTGTAGGTCCAGAAGACGACGTCAAAATCCGGGTTGTACTTGCGCGTGACCCTGGCGATGAGCTCGAGGCATTCCTTCCAGTCGCTGGCGGGCCAGAAGCCATTGCAGCCCTTGCGCGGGTGGGCGGGATCCTCGTTAATGCCCTGCCGGTCCCAGGCATAGCCGTATACGCCTTCGTCGCGCGACGGGAACGAGCATGACTCGCCCACGCAAATCATGCCTTTAAGTCCCGGCGCGTTTTTGACGATTGAGCCGAAAAGGGCGTCGTAACTTTCCTCGGCCCCGGGGTCGAGGGGATGGGGAATGGGTTTGCCCCAGCGGTCGAAATAGGCGTAGACGTCAAGGCCGTGCACGGCGGCGCGCCTGACAAGGGCGTTCATGTCTTCGCGCCCGTTGCGGGTCACGTCCGGCGGCTCGACGACATAAACGAGGATTGCGTCCATGCCCGCGTGCGCAATCTGGTCCATGTGCCAGTCGGGGAACTTCTCGATTTCATACCCCGAGTGCGTCATGCGCGGCGAATACAGGCGCGTGTAAGTCCGGTCGCCGAGTTTCACGGCGGGCTGGTCGCGAGCGGCGAACTCGTCCTCAAGCCTGTAGCAGCCTTGCGCCGCCTCGCGGGGCGTCGCGCCTGTCACGCGGATTTCATCGCGTTCCACCACGATGCGGCTTGTCAGCGGATTCACCTCGGGGGCGACGCCAACCACGATCCGCCGCCTGCCGTCCGAACCAAGGCAGCGCGCCCGGCATTGCTTTTCGAGAAAATCCCGGAGATCGGCGGCGGCATGGCGGACGACGGGCTCGTCGGACGCCACCACGAAAGTCCAGGAGTCGTCAACGACAACTTCGGCGTCCGCATCGATGGGGTCGCCCGCGAAATCCGCGGCACGCCACCCGCGCGGGGCGGACATTCTCCTGCGAAAATCGTAGCGCTCCTCCTTGACGGACGCCGCACCCGCGCCGCCATTTCCAATGTCATCTTCCTGCATGTTCATTTTGCGACCACTCCCTTTGCCTTTTGATTATACAAAATGTGGAATAAAATCCCAACGCGCAAAAACGCGCCCTGCGCAACGCATACGGGAAAATTCGCAGCTTAATGGTATAATATTTGCCCTCTATGAACGGCTTTATCAGAAACATACCCGAACTTGAAGGTGCCTGCCGCGGCATTGCCGAAGGCGGCATCCTGGCCCTCGATACCGAGTTTATCTGGAAACGCACCTACCGGCCCAAACTTGGCATCGTCCAATTCGCCGGCAAAGACGGCGAATGCCTTGCCCTGGACTGCCTCTACTGCACGAACCCCGCCGCCCTTGGCGCACTCATCGCCAATCCGTCCGTCACGAAAATCCTCCATGACGCCCGGCAGGACCTCGAGCATCTCCGCCACTACACGGGCGCCTTCCCAAAAAATGTCTTCGACACGCAACTGGCCGCCGCCTTTGCGGGCTTTCCCGCCGGATGCGGCCTTCAAAAGCTCCTGCTCGAAGCCATTGGAATCGGACTGCCCAAAACCGAGACTCTGACCGACTGGACGCAGCGTCCGCTCACCGACGCGCAGCTCGAATACGCCCTGGACGACGTCCGTTATCTCAACCAGCTCCGAAACGAACTTCTGGCACGCGCCGAAGCCTTCGGGACGCGCCAATGGCTTGAAGAAGACCTGCGAAAATACGACGAACCCGCCCTCTACGAGGATGCCGACGCAAACGAAGCCTGGAAAAAGGTCAAAACGGGACGGGCGAGACTGGGCGGACTTGGTTTCGCGGTTCTCAAGTCCATCACCGCCGAGAGAGAAAGGCACGCCCGCCTCTGGGACATTCCCAAGGCCTGGCTGGGCGACGACGCCTCGCTCACGAGCCTCGCCCTCGCCGCCGAAGGAAAAGGTCCGGGGGCCAAGATGGAGACAAGGGAGGTCCGCTTCAGCCACCGTCTGAAGCAAAATTTCAAGCGCGACGCCCTTGCCGCGGCCTACGCCTCTGCGGCGACGACGGCGCTCGCCCTCCCCGAAGGCGAATGGCCGGCGAATCCCCGCCCCTTCTACGACGACGAAGTGCTGAACGCCGCAGACAAGGCCATCGACTGGCTTCGCAAAAGAGGCGAGGAAATCCACGTCGACGCCTCGGTCATCGCCAACCGCGCCATCGTCACGGCTTTTGTCGACAATGCCGACGACACGGCGAATCCCCTTGCCACGGGCTGGCGCCGGGAAGTCGCCGGAGACTACATCGAGGAAAATTTCGCGCTGGCGTAATCCGCGCCACGCGCACAGACGCCATCCCGCAACGGGAAAAACAAGGAGAATGCAATGTTCAACGGACTGGGAATGAACCTCGGGAACCTCTCGCGGCTCTCGCATGCGAAAAGCCGCTCCATCTCGGCGGAGAACTTCACCGGGGAAAAAGGCCGCGGGGGCATGGCCACGGAAGGCACGGGGGCGATGCCGGCGCGCGGCCTCGGGCGCGGATGGAAGGTTTCGCCCTCAGTCGAAATCCAGCCTGGCGAATGCTTCACGATGGCGGACATCGAAGGCCCAGGCGCCATCCAGCAAATCTGGCTTACCCCCCTTCTCATCCCCTGGCGGTTCGCCATCCTCCGCATCTACTGGGACGACCAGGAGCAACCCTCGGTGGAATGTCCGCTTGGCGACTTCTTCGGCCAGGGCTGGGGCACCTACGCGCAGATCGTCTCGCTGCCGATCTGCGTCAACCCCGCGTTCGCCTTCAACTCCTACTGGGAGATGCCCTTCCGCAAGCGCTGCAGGATGACGCTCACCAACATCGCCGACGAAAAGCTCATCCTCTACTACCAGGTCAACTACACGCTCACGGACGTCCCCGACGACTGCGCCTACTTCCACGCCCAGTTCCGCCGCGTGAACCCCGTGAAATACGGCGACACCTACACGATTCTCGACGGCGTCAAGGGACAGGGGCATTACGTCGGCACACTGATGAACCTTGGTTCCAACAACACCGGCTGGTGGGGCGAGGGCGAAATCAAATTCTTCATCGACGGCGACGGGGAGTTTCCCACGATCTGCGGCACCGGCACGGAGGACTATTTCTGCGGGTCATACGACTTCGACAGTCCAATCACAGGCCAGTACCAGGACTTCTGCACGCCTTACGCGGGGCTCCACCAGGTCATCCGCCCCGACGGCCACTACTCCAGCCAGCAGCGCTTCGGCATGTACCGCTGGCACATCATGGATCCCGTGCGCTTCGAGCAGGACCTCCGGGTCACCATCCAAGTCCTTGGCTGGCGCAAGGACCGCCGCTACCTTCCGCTTCAGGATGATGTCGCAACGGTCGCCTACTGGTACCAGACGCTCCCGACCGCGCCTTTCCCCGCATTGCCCGACCGCGACTACCTGGAAATCATCTAAGCCGCCATGGACACCCCCGCTTCGCAAGGTCCCGAATCCCCCTTCCCCGACTTCGACACCGCCCCCTACTCGGCCCTGGTTGAAATCGGGAAAGGAGCCTACGGCAAGGTCTATCTCGCCCAGGGTCCATCCGGCTACTGCGCCTTGAAAGTCTGCAGCAAGCCAGCCGAAGGGGAATGCGACTCCTTCTTCCGCGAATTGAGGGGCATTGAAAAGTATCTTTCGGCCCCGCCGATCGACGGCATCGTCGGCCTCCGCGACCTCAAGATCGCGCCCGGCGGCGGGAAATTCTGCTATGCCATGGACTTGGCCGACGACGAAGTCCCGGGGCGTGAAATCCTCCCCGGGACCTACAAGCCCAAGACGCTTTCTGAAGTTCTCTCGGCTGAAGTAGCCCTGCCCCTAAGGGACGTCCTCGACCTTGGCATAAGACTTGCGGGAACCTTGGAGAAACTTCAGCGTCGCCACCTCGCCCACCGCGACATCAAGCCAGGCAACATTCTCATCGTCAACGGGAAGGCCGTCCTCGCCGACATCGGGCTCATGGCGGACATGCGCGATGCCACGTCGGTTGTCGGCACACCCGGCTACGAGCCGCCGGAACACCATGGCACCCCGCAGGGCGATGTCTTCAGCCTCGGGTGCACCCTGTACCAGGCCCTGACCGGAAGAACGCCTTCCGAATTTGGCTTGAGCCCATGCAAGGAGGCCGAGACCGAATCCCCGTCTTTCTGGCGGCTCCTTGCCATTCTCCACAAGGCAACCTCGGATGCCGCGAAATCCCGCTACAGAAGCGCCAAGGGGCTGCTCAAAGACCTTCTCGCCGAAAAACGCCGCCTCTTCCTCTTGGCGCATGCCAAAATCCTCGCGGCGGTCGCCGCCTCGCTTTTTCTGGCGTCGCTTGCATTCGGCATTTACGGGGCATTCCAACGCCATCGCCCGCGCCTAACTCCGCAGATGGAAAGTCTCGGCCAATTCCTCGAAAAGTTTGACAGCGGTGCACCAGGGGGCGGGTCCTCAAACGATTCCGCCTCGGGGAAGCTCAAAATGGTCTTCCCCGACATTCAGGAAATCGAGCAAGACGTGGCGAAAGCCAATGCCGAAGTGCTGGAAATTGTTCTCGAATCGCTGCGCAACCGCCTCGCGCTTGAAGAGCAACACCCAGGCGACGACGGCACGATCAACGAATTAAAACGGGAAATTGCCGAAACGGAAAGCAAGCTTGACGACGTCCGGCAGAAAGCGCGTCTCGCCCCCGGTTCCCCGGGTGAAGCCACACCCGCCCACTGATTCCCGGTGCTTTTCCTTGGCTTTTCCATCGTCCACGATTTGCCAACGACGCCCTATGTTTAGTAAAATTGTATTGCAATGAAAATCCAAAACAAGAAGTTTTTTGCGGTTGTCTCCTTCGCCGCGGCCTTCGGGTGCGTTGCCTGCGGTTCGGGCTTTTCCCTTTACGAAACAAGCGCCCGCGGCGTCGCCATGGGCGGCGCGACAATGGGACTCTACCACGATGCCTCCGCCGTCTACGCCAACCCGGCGTTGATCACCGACGCCGAGGGCAATGATTTTCTCATGGGGCTCTCCCTCGTGAACCCCGGAATGGAAATCGACCTCCAAACAGAGAATGGTTCCCGGAAGTTCTCGCCAAAGGACCAGTGGTTCCCCCCGCCCTTCATCTACTACACGCAAAAGCTCAGCGACTCGCTCTTCCTCGGCATGGGGCTTTTCACACCTTACGGCCTCGGCATCCTGCACAGTCCGGACTGGCCAGGTCGCTTCAGTTCCGTGGAAACGAAAATCTCAACTTTCAACCTCAACCCCAACCTCGCCTGGAAAGTCAACGACCGCCTCTCGCTCGCCGTCGGCCTTGACGCGATGTACTTCGACATCACCCTCACGCGCAACATCCCCACGCTCGACCTGCTCCTCCACAACGAAGCCGACGCTTTCGGCTTCGGCGGGAACGCCGCGCTTTCCTACAAGATCACGGACGACCTCGGCTTCGGCCTTGTCTACCGCAGCGAAATCGTGCAAAAGCTCAAAGGCGAAGGCTACGTCAACGGCCTCCCCGGCGCCTATGACATCTGGGAGGACTTCACCCTCCCGCAAAGTATCTCCGCCGGCCTGAACTACAAGGGCATCGACCGCTGGAACATCGGCGCCATCGCCACCTGGACCGGGTGGTCCTCCTACGACAACCTCACCATCCACTTCGACCAGCCGCTCCTTGGAAGGATCGGCGAATTCGGCGCCGACAAGGACTGGGGCGACTCCTGGCGCTTCGGCATCGGCGCGGAATACAAGCTCTCTGAATTCGCGAGCATCGCCTTCGGCTACGTCTACGACCAGGACCCCATCAACCTCGACATGGCCGACTATCTCATCCCCGCCGGAGACCGCAACATCTTCAGCATCGGCATGACGACGAAGCTGACCGACACTTGGAAGGCCGGCATCACGTACGCCCGCATCGCCCTGCGCGACAAGCACCTCGCCGCCCGTCCGGCCGACGGCATCTTCGACACCAACTTTGTCGATGGCAAATCCAACGTGATCTCCTTCGACCTTTCAACCTCCTTCTAAGTCCAAGGCCAACCGCAATAGCCGAGGCAAGCCATGACATCCGCCGCTCCCCTCGCCTTCCTTGCGCTTCTTGTTCCTCTGGCGGTTTTTCTCGTCAGGCTTCTTCCCGCTTCCAAACCTGCGGCGACGATTTTCGCGCTTTGCGGCGCCCTTGTTCTTGGGGCGTTCCTCTTCCTGCACCCGCATGAAGACGCCTTTTCCGGGCTTGACAACGCCGCCTACGGCAACATGGCCGCCGCCTTTTCCCAGGGCCGGCCCCTTGTCTCACACGACCAGAAGGCGGGAACCCTTCCCAAAGTCGTGGCGCAATCTTTTCTCTACAGGTCCCCGTTTTCGAAATTGCGTCCGACACTTGACTGCGCCTTCCAGACATCCCGCGATTTTTCAACTTCGCGCCCCTTCTACCTTCCCGCCTACTCGCTGGCCAAGGCCGGCAGCCATCTGGGGAAAATCTTCATGCCCCTTCTTGGCACGCTCTGGCTGCTGACGCTCTTCCTGTCCTCTTGCCGCAAGGCGGGTTTCGCCGGGCTGGCGACCGCCACCGCACTCGCAATGGCAACCGCCTACCCCGCCTGGTTTTTCCGCGGCGACTTCGCCGAGGGCGCAGCCGCCATTCTCGCCACGTCAGTCTTTCTTTCGGCTTCTGGTCGCCGTTTTGAAAACGGCTGGGAATTTTTCACCGCCGCCTTTGCACTGGGCTATTCCCTTTCGTTCCACCTGACGGCTCTTCTTGTCGCCGTCCCCGTGGCAATCGTCCTCCTTCCCGACGCCAGGCGACTCCGCGAACGCGCGGCCTTTGCTGTGGGGGCCATCTTGGGCTTCGCCCCCCTTTGGCTTGTCACCCGGTATGTCACCGCCCCCTACGGAGACTGGACGCGGCTTCTCAACTTGAAGCGCATCGCCACCGCCGCGCCCGAGCATGCCGCGCTTTTCGCCGGAGCCGCCATCTTGCTTGTCGCCGCCATTGTCGCTTTTGCGTCAATAGGCTCGACTTGCCTTCGCGGTTTTGCCCTCCGCGCCGACCGGTTCCTCACGCCCTGGGGCTGGACCAGCGCCGCCCTCATGCCGGGTCTCGCGCTTTTCCTTGTTTCAAGACTTCTGCCTTCGTGCGGCATGAACCAAGGCGCAGCGTCCTCCGTCTGGCTAAGCCTGCGCACCCCCGCCCTTCTTCTTGGACTTCTTGGTTCCACCGCCCTCTTGCGACGTGACATGCGCCCGGCCAACCGGCTTCTCTGGATGTTGACGCTTTGGGTGGCATCGGTCTTCTTCCTCGTCAAAAGTTTCGAATACCCCGTTGGAATCTGGAGTTTCAGAAGGCTTCTCCCCCCCGTTCTGATGTTCATTGCGGCAGCCGCCATTCCTCTGGCGGAGATGCTGGCCACGGCGCGCAACACCCGCATCAAGGCGGCGCTTGCCGCCACATTGGCTGTCGCCGCGCTCGCCAACCCCATTCGCTTTCCCCTCGCCTACGCCGGGGTCAACGGAAAGGGCAGCGAAACAAGCATCGCCATGATCGAGCATTTTCTCGCCGATTACGGCGACCCCACCGTCATCTTCGACTATTTCCCGCACGCCCTTCCCTTTTCGGCAAATCCGCGCCACACCGTCTTTGGCCTCGGTGAACACGCACGCGGAAAATGGGGAGAAGTAGCAAATTGGATTTCGAAAACAGCCCAAACCGGCACCGTCTATATCGCCTCATCCTACACGCCGCCGCTTCTTGAAGAAGGTTTTGTGTTGGAGCCCATATGCCAATTCAAGTTTGAGATCGGGGAAATTGCGTCAAAGCATTTTTTCCCCGCGGCACGGCGTTCCCGCCACATTGGCAACTCCTTTTCGGCAGCCCTGCCGCTCGAAAAGATTCCTCACGAGAAGCTTTGCCAGCACATCGTCTTCGACGGTTCGCCCATCGGACTTCGCGGCGACTGGTGCTTCAACCGGAATGGCGGGGCGTGGAGCCGCGCAAGTTCAAGCCTCGTGGGCCCCCTTCCAAGCCCCGGCACGAACGTGACGTTTATTCTCGACGTCTCCTGGACGCCGCCTGTCGAGACAATGTCCAACCAGGTTATCCGCCTGGACTTCCCCGGCAACAACTACCTCACACTGCTGACAATCGGCGCGGGCCGCCACAAAATCGAAACGACGCTGGTTTCGGAAAAACCGTTGCCCCGCGTAGGTCTCTACAGCATAACGGCACCCAGGCCCTACAATCCCGCCGAATACGGCATCAAGGGCTACCCGCAGGACCTGGGGGCCTTCTTCCACGCAATTGAAATCAAGCCGACGCCCGCAGGCGACTAACTGATTTCAACCTTGGCGGCCTGCCGGAGCGCCGTCACGTGCTGCGCGAGGATTTCGCCGCGCTTGGTGTGGAAAAGGAAGTCGCGGACGCTCTCCTTGGCCTCCTCGAAGTCGGCCCCCGTGGCGTCCTCGTGGTCGGTCTTGTAAATGAGGTGGAAGCCGAACTGCGTCTCGACGATGTCCGAGACCTCGCCATCCTTCATGCCGAAAGCCGCATTCTCAAAGGCGGGCACCATCATGCCGCGGCCGAACCAGCCAAGACTGCCGCCGTTCTTTCCGCTTGGGCAGTCACTGTGGGCCGTGGCCTCGTCGCCGAAGTCGGCGCCGGCGAGCACGCGCGCGCGAATGGCCTCCAACTTTTCCCGGGCCTCCTTCTTGGCGGCATCGGTGGAATCCTTGGGGGTGATGAGGATGTGCTGCGCCAAGACGCGCTCTGGCTTCGTATATTCGTCCTTGTGCGCCTCGAAGTGCTCCCGCGCCTCCTCCTCGGTCGGCTCAGCGGCCTTCGAGACAATCTGCTCGACAAGGATGTCGACGCGGCGTCCGCGCCGGATCTGCTCGCGGAAAACCGACTCGGTCAGCCCCTGTTTCTTGAGTTGCTCGCGGAGTTTCGCCATGCCGCCAATTTCGCGGGCCATCGCGAAAAGGCTCTTTTCAACATCGGCGTCAGGCACCTTGATGTCGAGCTTTTCAGCCTCCTGGAAGAGGAGTTTCGAGCCAATCGCCTGCTCGACGGCCTTCTGCTTGAGCGCATCGATCTGCTTGCGCACTTCCGCCTCCGGCATGTGCTGCGCGTAGAACTGGACGAGTCGGGCGAGTTCATGCTCGACGGCGTTGGGCGGGATTGGCTCGCCGTTGACGAGGATGTTGGGTATCTTGTCTTCCATTTTCACTTCTCCTTGATAAATGCGCAAAAAATTTCCGGGGCGGCAAGCCCCGGAAATTTTCCATCGCGACGCGATTTCAACTAAAGGTTGCTGTCGATCTCGATATCGTCGGAGTCGGTCGTCTGCTGAAGGACTTCGGCCGGGACGTCAACCTTCTTGAAAGTCGGCAGGTAGCGGTAGTAAACCATCATCTGGAGCGCGGCGAGGCAGGTATCCATGATCGGGCGGTCGCCGTGAACGTCGGTGTTGACCCAGTGGCCGATTTCCTGCTCGTTGCCATCCGCATCGACATACGGGGTCTTGAGCCCCTGGCACTTGGGCTGGCCGCAGGTGCAGGTCGCACCCGTGCTGCCCTTCGGGATGACGAACTGCGCCTCGACATAGGAGGGCCACATCTCGTCGTTCCACTTCTTCCAGTGGTCGCCGCCAGCCTGGAAGACCGCCTGAGTGCCGTAGTAGTAGTAGTACTGCGGGCAGGCACCGCCGACAGTTCCGGGAGGAAGCTCTTTCGGCTTCTCGTTGACCGGGTTCTTCGGGGTCGAACCAATCCACGCCGGTTTCCAGGTGTAGATGATGTTCTCAAGCGTGTTCTTCACGTAGGAGTCGTTCGCCGCGTGGTGGAACTGCATGCAAAGCGTGCCGACACCCGAAAGGCCACCCTTCTGCGGGCCGGTGTAGCCGAAGCCGCCGTCTGGGAACCCGTTCTTCTTGAAGCCCTTGACGCAGAGCTTTGAAGCGCGTTCAAGAGCCTCGGGGTCGTGGTAGAAGTCGGCCATCATGCCGGCCTTGAGGGCCTGCGAGGCCCAGCCCATCACGGATGTGTCGTCGCGGTCGGACTGCTTCCAGTTGTAGTCCCAGCCGCCCGACGGGTGCTGGCCGTTGATGATGATTTCAAGAGCCCTGTCGGCCGACTCGCGGACGTTCGGGTTCATCGTCATGCCATACGCCTCGCACATCGCGTAGGTCGCGATGGCATGGGCGTAGCCGCTGACATCCGGCGTGTAGAGCCCCTGGCTGTTCTGCTGCGAGAGGAGGAACTCCATGCCGCGCTGGACCGTGTCGCCAAACTCCGCGGATTCACCGGGTTTCTCGCCGTGGGCGAGGTAGGTAAGGATGGCGAGACCTGTCATGGCCACCTTGTAGTTGGGCCACGAACCATCGGCCTGCTGCTGCATCTTGAGCCAGCGGAGGGCGCGCATGACGGCCGCCTCCGTCTTGCCATTGCCGCCGCCCGCCGCGAGCATCTGGCCGCGCATGCCGGGGTTGCGGGTCGAACCATAGACGTTGCGGAGGATGACCGGCGACTTGATCGGCGTCACCGCGTCGTAGGACTGCGGCTGGGCCGTCACGGGCACGTCGGCCGCGACAGGCGTCGAAACGTCCATGTTCATGTTGGGCGTGGTGAAATCAAAGTCGGTCGGCGTGAAGTCCTCGAACGTCTCGGGCGGTTCGGGCTCCTCAATGTCCTCCAACGGCTCCTCGACTTCCTCGACGTCCTGCATTTCGACTTCGACGACGGTCTCGTTCTTGGCCTTGGACTTGCCGAAGATGACAAGCAGGAGGATGACAAGGCACGGGATGATGACGGCCATCACCGGCGCCATGAGGCGCTGCATGTTGGTGCGGGCCTCCTTGTACTCCTTGCTGTCCGCCGGCATCGTCAGGCCAACGGCCATCGATTTCATGCGCTGGAAGAAGTTCTTCTCCTTGAACAGCGACATCAGCTCCTTGAAGCCCTCGTCGTTCTCAAGAAGCCCCATGTCCTCTTTGTTTTCTTCGGCCATACTTTTTCCTCCTGAAAAATGGTTGAAAACGCCTTGAAATGGCAAATTTCACTTATTAAACGAATCTCGCCCGGGATTTATTAGGAAAATTTTCCAAAACGTGCCGGTCCCCTTAAATGAAGAAGCCCGGATAGGCGGCGGCGGCGGGCAGGCCTTCCTTCACGGCCCTGGCCGCGGCACGCCCCGCCGCCTCGCCCATCTGGTTGCAGTTGACCATGACGCGAAGCGCCCCGTAGGCATCGCGCGCGCAATCAAGCATGCGGCCCGCGCAAAGGACGTTTTCCGAGCCAACCGGGACAAGCGCCCGGTACGGGACCTGGTAGCACGGCGGGGTTTCGCCGCCTTCCGGCCGCCACCGTCCGCGGCGCACGCGGATCGAACCGTCCGCCACGTCCTGGAGCATCTCTTCCTCGCGTCCGTCAAGGTAGCGGAAGAGAATACCCTTCCCCTCGTGGATGTCGACGCGGTAGGTGCCTTGCGCAATGACATCGTCGAAGCGCCGCCCATAAAGCACGTCGTCGCCCGTAACGGAATAGAGCCCCCGGATGTGGCGGGATTCCCGCAGCCCCATCTGCGGGGCAATGGCGACAATGCGCAAACCCGGTCCATCGACGGGGAACTCGCGGTTCGCCGCATCGACAATCCGCTGTAACTGCGCGCGTGACTCCAGTGCGCCGCGCGTCAGGGCGTCGGCATCGGTGGGGTCGCACGACGACACGCGCGTCGCCGCCAGAAAGACAAGTCCGGGGCAGCCGATGACCGGGGCGCTCCACTGGAAGACGTGGCCGAGGTTGGCACCGCGCCTCGGGTGCATCATTTCGCCAAAGGAAAAATCGGGATGAACCTTGCAGACGTCCTCAAGACCGGAGAGAATCGCGCAAGTCGTATGCGCCTGCATGTCGCAGGGAGCCAGCTTCCAGGTTTCGAACCCCGCGCGATCCACGAGGTCGCCGTCGCCCGAGCAGTCGATGAAGAACTTCGCGGCGATGGCGCGGCGCCCGCTCTTGTCCTCGATGACCGCGTGCGTGACATGGCCGGGCCGGTCCAGGGCGGCCGCGGCAAAGCGGGCGGAAAGAAAGGGGCGGATTCCCGGCTGCGCGGCGACGAGGCGGTCGAGGCACGTCATCAGCGCCGCGGAATTGAAGGTCGTGTAAGAAGACTCGCAACGGGGATCGTCCGGGGCGCGCACCTCGGCCTCCCCGCGCCGGGCCAGCCTGTCGACGACCTCCTGGGTGAGCCCGCCGACGATGCGCGTCTTGCGATCCGTCGCGAAAAGCGAATGCCAAACCGGCACAAGGCCGGCGGTGGCCGTTCCCCCGAAATACTCGTTGTTCTCGACAAGCGCCACGCGCATGCCCGCCTCGGCGGCGCGAATCGCCGCGAAGACACCGGTGCAGCTTCCCCCGACCACGCAGACGTCGAATTGCCCGGAAACGACGCCATCCGCGCCGCAAACGCCAAGCTCTCTCATGCTTACCATCTTTACAAACAGTCCTTTCGCCAACAGCCGACAATGAAGATAGCAGAACACCTTTTGCCCGTCAAGGCTTGAACTTCCATCACGGGAGGAGTATACTTGCTTGAAATTGAACAAGGATTTTTCCCATGGGCTACGAAAACATCAATTTGGAAACGCGCCAGCAATTATTCGAAATCGCGCGCATGGCGTATGGTTCGGGGAGCAACGAAGGCGTCAAGGGTGGCGCAGGGCGCATGGGCGCCATGACCGGCCCCGATGGCAAGCCCAGGGTCTTCAAGTTCAACACGCACCTGCGCGAACGACTGGGGGGGCCCTCCAAGTCGGAGGAGATGATCCGGAGCTCCAACGAGTTGCGGAGTCTTCTTTTTTCCATCGCGCAACGTGCAGGCTACGAAGGGGAAGCCCTGTCGAAAATCAGGAAGGAACTCGGGCTGAAGGACGGGACCGCCACGCCGAAATCCCTTCTCGACCGCACGGTTGTCGCCAAGGTGGTGACAATGATCGGCGGCGAGAAGGTGTGGCAGGACGCATTCGCGCCGGAACGCGGCGCCGTGGCAAAATCCGCCTATGACATGAAGTTCGACGTGCAGTCCGCACGGACGTCGTATGACTGCAAGTACATGACCGTTTCGGGTGCCGAGGCACTCAGGTCGCTCGGCCTCACGCCACAGGCGCTGGCGTCCGCGATGGACGACCTTTCCGCCAAATTCAACCTTGACGGCGCAAAGAAGGCCCGCGTCTGGAACATCACCACGGCATTCCTCGCTTCACGCGCGGAGGAATCGGAAGCCGGCTGCGGCCTGCCACCCGCAGGCAAACTTCTGGAGGAGATTCGCAACGGGTCGTTCAGCGGAACGCAAATCGCCCTCCTGAACGTCGGGAAACTCACCACGACGACCATCAAAGACCCAACCTTCACCGTTAAATCAGATTCAGCTGCAACGCTCGCCCTGCGGCGAATGGACGCGGAGAAGTGCGAGTTCGCGGCTTTTGTCATCGGCAAATTCGCACCTGTCAACATGAATGACCTTGGAATAGTTCAATGGCTTGGCACCTCCCCGCTTTTACTGCACACGGCCTTCGCCCATCAGAATGAACTTCTGGCTCTTCACGGCAAGCAAGGCTCCGTTTCGTTTGAAGACCTCTGCAAAACGCTGGGCGTGGAGCCACACGGGAAAAACCGGTCGCTTCGCCAGAACAACCTGATTCGCGACATGGAGCGGAAACTTTTCGACAAGTTTTCCGCCACGGGGATCTTCAAGGACGGCTTTGACTTCTCCGATTTCATATCCTCCAACTATGACACTCTGATCGCCTCGTTTGGCATGTCGCCCGAGGATGCGGTGCGCCAGACGTTCGGGCCGAGTGAAAGCTTTGACATTCCTGACGATTTGACAATGTTCAACCTTGACGCCGAAGACATGGGCAAGTCCGTCGACTCTCTCGCCAGCCAATTGGCAGATGACATAAAACGCTCAAAAGGATCGATTACAATCAACGGCAAGCGCATTGAATACAGCCAGTCTGAAATCAACCCGGCGGAACCCCAGGCCTACATTCAGAAGAAGGCAGATGAAATCACCGACGCCCTATGCCAGATGCTCGGGTGCAGCCGAAACGACAACCCGCCCTCCAAGCTTCTGAAGATGATGTTGATTGCCTGCGCCCAGGGCGGCAACCAAATTCTCCAGGCCAGCGGCCAGATCATGGGGGTTGACCACGTGGCAACGGACAAGTCGTTCACCATGCAGCCCGACGGGAAGATCGTCTATGTCGTCAAGTCGGATCTCAACATTGTGAACAAGGGTGTTGTCTCCGCCATGTGCGAAATCAAACCGAACGGCGACAACCGGCTGACGCGTTTCTCAAACCTGGCGCCCGATTCGGTTGCCAAAGACTTGGAGAAGGTCTTTGGGGAGCGGCTATCGAAGAGCGGCAAGCTGTCGCCGCAGGCCCAGTTCGACCTTTGCCGGGAGTTGGCCAAGGCCCTCGACGTCTGCCGCCAGGCCGCGGTGTTCAAGCGAAACTCCAATGACGAGACCGACTACCTCAAGTCCGTCATGACCGCGTGCGTGCGAAAGATGCCGGCTCTCCAGAAACTTGACTGGAACGCGCTCAATGCCCTTGCGCCGGAAAACGACACCTTGGCGCCAGCCTTCTTCAGGCATCTCGAAGAAGCAAGCAACGCCCTGCGCGAGGACAATCTCCACGAGGGCTGGCAGAAACTCGCGACGCCAGCCGAGCGCAGCAATTACGTGCGGAGACTTCCCGAAGCAGACCGCAAATTTCTCTACAGCCTGGCGATGGGCCCCACGCTATCGGCCAAGATGCTCGCAAACGACCTTGTTTACCGCCTCAAGGATGTGGATGCCGATTCGTTCGAAAAGCAAGCTTCCTCCCAGGACAAGAATATTCTGAGAAGGGCCGTCCGGGATCCAGCCTCCTACGGTGTTGTTTTCGCCGCCGGCGAGCGGGATACGCTGGCCTCAAAATTGCACATTAAGATTTGACACCCAAACCGTTTTTCCTCCTTGCAAAATGAACCGAAATTCGGTAAAATGAATTATCGTTCATTTTTTGAAGAACGACTCAGCGATGGGTTTTCTTAGAGCAATGGAGGTGCATCATGAATTGCAAGACACTTAAATACGGTCTCGTCCTTTTCGGCGCGGCGGCACTTTTCACCGCGTGTGACCTCACGGGCACGCAGGACAAGAAGCAGACAATCGCCTTCCTGACCAGCAAGGCGACGCACGAGCCTGTCGTGCAGACGGTTTCCGCAACCGGCACGATCGAACCCGAGGAACTCGTCGACATCGGCGCCCAAGTCTCCGGCAAAATCCTGGCTTTTGGCACGGGACTCGATGGCGAAACGCTGGACTACTGCTCCACCGTCACCAACGGCATGCTCCTCGCCAAGATCGACGACGTCACCTACGTCGCGGATCTCAACGTCGCCCGGGCGCAACTGCAGCGGTCCAAGGCGGCCGTAACCGTCGCGAGCGCCCAGCTCCTGCAGGCCGACGTCAACCGCAACCAGGCCCGGCGCGAATGGGAACGCGCCCAGAAAATCGGCGTCGGCCCCGCGCTTTCGCAGACGACCTACGAGAAATACAAGGCCGACTTCGAGACGGCCGAGGCGGCAGTCGCCGTTTCCGCCGCGCAGGTCAAGCAGGCCGAGGCGAGCGTCATCGAGGCCGAGGCCAGCGTCGAGAAGGCCGAGCGCAACCTAAGCTACTGCGAGATCGTCTCCTCGGTCGACGGCGTCGTGATC
>JAZQOA010000136.1:0-4461 GCA_045627605.1 Kiritimatiellia bacterium
CGATCTGGTACCAGGGCGAGGATAACGCCAACAATTGCGGGGACTACCGCGAACTCCTCGGGGCGCTTGTCCGCGACTGGCGGTACAGGTGGGGGCAGGGGGACTTCCCCTTCGCGGCGGTGCAACTTGCCGGCTACGGGCGCAAGGCCGCCTTCAACCGCAACAGCCCCTGGTCGGAGGTGCGGAACGCCTTGCTCGGGCTTTCGCGCGAACTGCCGCGCTTTGGCATAGCCTCGGCCCTCGACATCGGCAGCGTGACCGAAATCCACCCGCTTGACAAGCGGACCGTGGGCGAACGTCTCGCCGCATGGGCGCTCAACGAGGCGTATGGCCGCGGGGATGTGGTCCCGACGGGGCCGCGCGTGGCCTCGGCCGTCCGCCACGGTCGGGGGATCGAGCTTTTCTTCGACGATTGCGGCGACGGACTTTGCACAGACGACGGCGGTGCTCCGCGCGGCTTTTTCGTTTCGGGCGGGGAGGGGAGTTTTCACGCCGCAGAAGCGAGATTGTCTGGGCCGCGTACCGTCCGCGTGGAGGCGGCGGACGTGGCGCATCCCGTGGAAATCCGCTACGCCTGGGCGCGGAACCCCGAGACGGCCACGCTCCGCAATTCAGCGGGGCTGCCGGCATCGCCGTTCAAAAGAGTGGTTGAACCATGAAGAACGAATTTAACGCGAATGACGTGGCCGATGACGCCGTACAGCACCATTCTTCCGAAATGAATCCCGCCGCCTACGGGCGTGCGCAGACCTCTGAAAACGGAGTCAAAGTCCTCTTTCTCGGCAATTCAATTACGCTCCATTCTGCGCTGGCGTCTATCGGATGGTCGGGAAACTGGGGCATGGCCGCCAGTGCCGCGGAAAAGGACTACGTCCATCTCGTCGCGGAGGGCATCCGGCGCGAGACGGGGCGCGATGTCGACCTCCGCGTCCGCAACATCGCCCTTTTGGAGCGCGATTACCGCAACGTGGTCCTCGCCGATCTTCTCAAGGAGGACGCCGATTACGAGCCCGATTACCTGATTGTCGCCATCGGGGAGAATGTCCCGAACTTCGCCAACGACGACGACGCGGCCGCCTACCGGGCCGCCGTCGCCAATCTCCTGGCCTTTTTCCACAAGGGCCGGCAGGTCAAGGCGCGGACCGTTGTCCGCGGCTGCTTCTGGCCGAATGCCGCGAAGGACAAGGCCATGGCGGAAGCGGCCAGTGACTACGCCGCGGAATTTGTCCGTTGCGACATCTCCGGTGAAAACGGCATGATGGCCACGGGACTTTTTGCGCACGAGGGTGTCGCGGCACACCCGGGTGACAGGGGCATGGAGGAGATTGCCCGTCGGATTCTCGCGGCCTTCTTCCCGAAAGAGGTGCCTTACCGGGCTTGGGCCGACGGGCGGGAATGCGTTGTGCATCCGATCCGCGTCTCGGCCATGCCGTTCAACCAGTGGGCGCCCGGCTACCAACGCCCGATGGATCAGATTGAGGACGCCGCTTATGTCGCCCTTGAAACCGACGGCGAAACCGTGTTTCTCGTCAATCCGAAAAGGACCTTCACGAAGGCGGTGGTCCGTCCGCTTTCCGCCGGTGTCGTCCCGGTTGTCGACAACGGAGCGGTCTTCTTCACGCTTCCCAAGTGCGGGCATTATGTCCTTGAACTGGACGACTACCATACCCCGCTGCAAATCTTCGCCGAGCCAAAACGCGATTTCGCGCGGGAAAAGGCCGAGGCGACGATCACCTTCGGGCCGGGGCTCCACGAACCGGAAATCGTGAAACTGAAAAGCCACGACCGCGTCTACATCGACAAGGACGCCGTGGTGATGGGCTCGTTCCAGGCGGACGGCGTCGAAGACGTGAAGATCAGCGGCTACGGCGTCATCTGCGGTTCGCGCAACCGCCGCGACAACGACCATTGCTACCGCGAGTTTCAATCCACGACCGTCCGGCTTATCGATTCGTCGGACATCGTTGTCGACGGCCCGATCGTGACCGACTCCTCTTGCTGGTGCGTCGAGGCGTTCAACTGCCGCAATGTCGAGATTTCGCATGTGAAGGTCACGGGGCAGTGGCGCTACAACACCGACGGCATCGACATCTGCAATTCGACGCATGTCCGCATTCACGACTCCTTTGTCCACTCCTTCGACGACACCATTGTCCTGAAGGGCCTTCCCGATGACTGCGACAAGCCCGTGAAGGACATCGAGGTCAGGCGCTGCGTACTCTGGTGCGGCTGGGGCCGGACGCTTGAAATCGGCCTCGAAACTTGGGCGGCCGAGTATTCCGGCATCCTCTTCGAGGACTGCGATCTCATCCACAACAACATGGGTGCGCTCAGCATTCACCTCGGCGGCGACGCGCCCGTCAAGGACGTGACTTTCCGCAGGCTCCGGCTCGAATACGCCGCCGGCGAACTCCGTCCCGAACTGCAGACGTCGCGCGACGGCAAATACACGCCGGTCGCCCCGTGGTCGGGTCCCTGGTTCACGGCGACAAACTGGAAGTTCACCGTGCCAAACTGGAAGAACACCGTAACGGGGGAAACGTTTGACGCCTTTGCGAAGGCGCATCAACGGTTTGGCAACTTTGACTTGGTCAAGGTCGAGGACATCGACATCACCGTGGAGGACGGCGCCCGCTTGCCCGTCCTGGAGACCTTTGCCTGCGAGGAGGGCGACGCCTTCGGGACGATTGAAATGGCCAACGTCCGGCTTAATGGTACCCCTGTTGCGCCGCTTTCAGCCTTTCCCTGCAATGTCAATGCCAAGGGCGCGGCTGGGCTTGTCGGCGCATCCGGCACCGACTGGATGCGCGGGAAAGTCGGCGCGTTCGTTCATTTCCTTGTGGATGAAGACGGGTTCAGGCGGCTTGACGAATTCGATGTGGAGGGGCTTGCCGGGCAACTGCAGGAAATGAAGGCGGACTATTTCATCATCACCCTCGGACAAAACTCAGGATGGTATTGCGCCCCGAACGCGACATACGAGAAGCTGGCCGGCTATGCCCCGCATTCACATTGCTCACGGCGTGACATCCCCGCCGAAATCATCGCCGCGCTCAAGGGCACGGGAATCCGCTTCGGGCTTTACCTCCCGTGCCAGACGCCCAACCGGGACCAGGCCGCGGCGCGGAAATTCGGCTTCCCCGTTGAGGAGGGGAAGATTAGCGACTACCCGTTTACGGACGAGGGGTCGGCGAACTGGGCGAGGGTCATCGAGGAATGGAGCCGCCGCTACGGGCGGGATGTTTCGATTTGGTGGTTTGACGGGGGCTACTCCTGGTGCGGTTTTGGCGAGGCGCACGCCGCCAGGTACAAGGCCGCCGTGCTTGCCGGAAATCCCGACGCGGCCTTCGCCTTCAACCCCGGGGTGCGCATGGAGCGGAACGAGGAGTCAGGCAACTGCTGGGCCGGCGAGGAAAACGAACCGTTTGACGTCATTCCCGACAGCCGGTGGAAGTATCCGGGCGTCCAATGGCAGGTGCTGACGTTCATGGGGCGGAGCTGGGGCGACCCCGAATGCCGCTTTTCCGACGAGGCATGGCGCAAGTGGATCAAGGTCGTGACGGAGAAGGGCGGCGCCGTCACCATCGACATGAACATATCCCGTCCTTTCGGGAAAATCTGCGCGGAACAGGTTGCCCAGTTCAAGCGCGTCACGGACGCTCGGTTTTGACCGGTATCTCTGCGCTGGAATTTCGGTTGCTATGCTTGGCGGACGAGACCAAGCCAGATGCCGGGACGCGCTTTTGCGCGTCCGCCGCAACGAAGGTACGTCGCCCTGCAAGAGCCGGTAGGCATTGGTAGGAGGATAAGATCGATAGGCGTCGGTAGCGCCCCGAAGATTATCGACGCTTACCGACGCCTATCGCACTTGCCGATGCCTATTGCCGCGCCATTCTGGGAAACGACGCAGTGCAAAACCAAGCCCGTGCCAGATATCGGGGGGCGCGATCTCGCGTGACCGCCGCGCCGAAGGTGCGTAATGGCGAAGTTCTCGCCGGTCGACGTGCCCCTGCTTTCATGTTGACCCCAAGCGGAATAATTCAATCAACTCGTTGTATTGTTCCGCAAAATCTCATTGACTATAAAATCTTTATATGATAGATTTATGACATATCATTTAACGAACCACGTTCCGGGAGTTCAAAACAATGCGAAAGAAGACCAGGGGGACAACGCGAAAACCAGTCGCCAACGGCGCCGCCCGGCCCCGCCGGCGGCTGAGCGGCAAGACGCGCCGCCAACTCGCGGGCGACAACCCGTACGCCGCGCCGCACTACGGGCCGACGGACTCGTTCCAGCACATGGAGGAGGAGATGGTCAACATCTACCGCGCGCTCTTCGGCCTCGTCACCTGCGCGGCGCTGCTCCCGTTCGTCCTCGTCTACATGGCCATCGACGAGATCGCGCGGCGGAAGCGCCGCCGCGCCTACTACGAGCGCGAGAAGGAGAAGCGGATCGAGC
>JAZQOA010000137.1:0-45343 GCA_045627605.1 Kiritimatiellia bacterium
CGTCGTCTTCCTCCGCAAGATCGCGCGCGGCGCGGCGGACAAGAGCTACGGCATCCAGGTCGCGCGTCTCGCGGGGCTCCCCGGGCCGGTTGTCGCGCGCGCCAAGGAAATCCTCGGGAACCTTGAGGAAGGCGAACTCGACGCTTCCGCACATCCCAAGCTTGCCAAAAAGTCGCGCCGCAAAATCGACTTCGACGAAGCTTCGGGCCAGCTCCACCTTTTTGAAATCTGATGGAAAACTTCAACGGCAAGACGGTGGTTTTGGCGGACGGCGACTTCCCGTCCGGCGCACTTGCCGCAGACGCCCTCCGAAGCGCCCGGCGCGTCGTCTGCTGCGACAGGGCCGCCGCCGGCTACTTGGCGCGGGACTTTGGAATGCCGGCGGCCGTCGTCGGCGACTTCGACAGCCTTCCCGCGGAATGCCGGGCGAAACTCGCCGACGTGATGGTGCGCGACCCCGGCCAGGACGACAACGACCTCGCCAAGGCCTTCCGCTATTGCCTGGCGCAAGGCTGGCGCGACATCGTCGTGCTGGGCGCGACCGGACGGCGCGAAGACCACGCGATCGGCAACGTCTCGTGGCTGGCGGACTTTTCGGACGAGGCTCCGTCGATCGCGATGCTGACGGACTGCGGCGTCTTCACGGTGGTGCGCGCACCTGGCGGAAGCGTGGCGACGGGGAAGGGGATGCCCGTCTCGTTCTTCTCCTTCGACCCGCGCCAGGCGATCAGCGCCGAAGGAGTTGCCTATCCCGTCCGCGACCTCAAGTTGCGGCGCTGGTGGTCCGCCACGCTCAACAAGGCGCTTGGCGACAGCGTGTCGCTCTCCTTTGACGGCGACCCCGTCCTCGTTTACCGCGCCTTCATTTGAGGCGCGTGACCGCCGCGCCAGAGGCGCTGGCTCCGCAAGTGCCGGTAGGCTCCGGTAAGGAGGGTAGGATCGGTACGGCATCGATAGGCCCGCCGCTTAACGCCGCGCGCTTCTGCGAAGCGCTGTCATAATGCGCGATGAGCCATCGCGCAATTCTGTGCAACGACGCGTTGCAAATGCCGCCTTGACTTTTTTGGCCCAATCCTCAATAATGTGAGTGTTCCGTAAGGGAACATCATTTATACATCTTCTGCTTGGCTGTCGTTCAGTCGAAACCTAGGAAATTTCACTCTCGGACGATACATGGCGGAGGCGCGCCGTTTGCGCGTCTCTCTTTGTATTTCCGATTTGGCTTTCCTAGGGCCGCGACTGAGAATACAAAAGAGACGCGCTTTTTTTTTGTCAGATTTCGCCTTGCAGGGTCGTATTAATCATAAAGGGGATTTTCTGCAATGGCGATTATATCTGACATCAAACAGCGGTGGCGCCTCATCGGCGACCGCACGATTCCTTGTGAAGGGCGGGTCTTCGCCTTTCTTGAGGCGGTCTTCATGCCTGTAAGTTTCGTGACGCTCGCGGCGCTGGTCGTCATCCCGTTCTTGCGTTGGGCGGGCATTGCCGTGCCAGGCTGGATGCGGGGGGCGCCGTTCACCATTCTCGTTTCGGCTGCGATCGGCTATATCACCAACTGGATCGCCATCGAAATGATTTTCAAGCCGTACAACCGCACGATGCGCCATCCCTTCGCGTGGCTGACATTCGGCTACTGGAAACAAGGTCTTGTGCCGAAAAACAAGGACCAGATCGCGGGCGTGATGGGCGAACAAGTGGCGACGCGCCTTCTGCAGCCCAAGAAGATCGCGGACGACCTCTGCTCCATGGTCGGCGACATTCTTAAGAACCAGAGCATAATCGCCTCTGTCCGCGACGGCATCCAGCGCCTGATTTCAAAGCACAACAAGGAAATCGCGGATTTCCTCGCGCCCAAAATCGAAGCGGCGCTTGTCGCCGAAATCGACCGCCTCGTCACGGTTGAGAAGGTTGAAGAGTTTTGGACGGCCCATATCGAGCCGAAACTACAGTCGGCCGAAACGCGCGATGAAATCGCGAACATCGTCGTCGCCGCGCTTGGCAAGCGCGCACCGGCCCTTGCCGCCAAGGCGAAGCCGCTCATTGTCGAAGCCATTTCAAACTACATCGAAGAAAAGGGCGGCATGATTGGAACGCTTCTCGCACCGCTGGCCGGAACAATCGCCGACTTCATCATCAGCCGCAAGACGATTGAGAACGGACTTCGCAATTGGCTCCAATCACCTGACACGATTCCGATGCTCCGCGACGAACTCCTGCAGTTCGTCAAATCCGTCCGCGACTATGTCAAGTCAGACGCAAGCCGTGGCAAGATCGGTGAGTTCGTGGATGAAATTCGCTCGACCTTCAAGAACTATCTCCATGGCTACATTGAGAAAAACCTTGCCGGGACGGCGGGGCGCATCCTCGATTCCGAAGATCTTTGGAACAGCGTCGCGGCGATGATTCCGCAGTTCCAGCCCGAGCTTGAGCGTCTGATCCGAGAGAAAGGCATGCCGCTCATCCTGGAGAAACTGGATATCCAGGGCCGCATCAAGGCTGCCGTCGACAACATGGATGTCGCGGAGTTCCACGGCATGGTCAACGAGGTCGCCGCCCAGCACCTCGGCGCCATCCAGGTCCTCGGCTACATCCTCGGTGCCATCGCGGGAGCGCTGACGCTGCTGGGGTGATACGGAGGGTGGATCGATGGCTACGATTCTTGGCGATTGGTTAAAAGACGTCGGCAACGGTCTTGGAAAGGTCTTCGATGGCGACATTCTTGAAGGCGTCGGACAAGTCCTCGGCGGGACGCTGAAGGGCGCGGGGCGCACGATTGGTTTTGCGGGGAAGACGCTTGGCGAGGCGGGCAATGCCGTGGGCAACCTCATTGACGGCATTTTCGATGACGGCCAGATTTCGCCGGATGAGATTCCCGACGAAGATAAGCCGACCATTCTCCTGACTTCGGCGGTCGCTGTTTTCGCCAAGATGGCGAAGGCGGACGGGCGTGTCACGAGGCCGGAAATCGATTTTCTTTCCGCCTGGATTGCCAATCTTGGATTGACGGGCGAAGATGCGCAGGCTCTCAAGGAACTTGCCAACGAGGCGAAGTCCGACGAACATTCCATTGAGGACTACGCCAGGCTCTTTTACGCCGCCTCGAATTGCAACACGGATGTCACGGCGCCTTTCTATCTGGATATGGTGCGCATGGCGCTTGCCGACGGGGAGGTGTCAGATGAGGAGGGGGAGATTCTTGCGAGCATCCCCGAATGCCTTGGACTTGATCCGGGCATTCTTGACTACATTAGCGAGCATCCCGAAGTTCTCGATGGCGGCGATGACGGACAGGAGGCATCAGGCTCTTCGGGAGGCTTTGGCCTCGAAGAGTGCTACAAGACTTTGGGCTGCTCGCCA
This sequence comes from Kiritimatiellia bacterium, assembly GCA_045627605.1. Classification (GTDB taxonomy): domain Bacteria; phylum Verrucomicrobiota; class Kiritimatiellia; order RFP12; family JAAYLN01; genus RGIG5952. The sequence continues at coordinate 3,361 of JAZQOA010000137.1, forward strand.
GATGCCACCGACGCCGAAGTTCGGCGCTGCTACAAGAAGCAGATGGCGCAATACCATCCCGATGCGATTTCGGGCAAGGACCTCGCCCCCGCCTTCATCGAGTTCGCCAACCAGCAGTCGGCGAAGATCAACCAGGCCTACGAAACAATCAAAGCCGCACGGGGCATGCGGTAAGACAATTTTCCCAACCACCCACTCAACCAACCACAAAGGAACAACAACAATGAGCAAAAAAGACGCAATCAAGAACGCCATTTCAGTGGCCAAGGCATACGGATACGAAATGCCCGACGAAGTGGCGAAGTCCGTCGCGGACTTTGAAAACCCGACCTACCGCGTGGCGGTTGTCGGCAAGTACCAGGTCGGCAAGTCCACCTTGATCAACCACGCCTTTCTCGGCGACAAGCCACTCTTGTCGGAGGGGCACGGCCTCTGCAACACGGCCGTCGCCACGGACAACGAATACGGCGAAGCCTCAAAGCTTGAAGTGTACGAGTGGTCTGATGACGGTAGCGAAAAACTTGCCGCTTCCAAGAACAACCCCACGGCGGAGGAGGTCATGGCGGCAACGGTCAGTTCGTCCATGGAAACACGCGCTGATCTTGCGAAGAAGGTTTCTCGCGTCCGCCTCGTCACCCCGAATGAATCGCTCAGGGGATACGCGATCATCGACACTCCCGGCCTGGACGATCCAAACAAGGAACTCCTTCTTAATACGACCTATCGAATCATTCCGGGATCTGATGTCGCGCTTCTCGTGGTCACGCCCCGTCAACTTGACCAGATCGAGGAAGAGCTTCTTCGCAATGACCTCATCGGCCACGGCGTTTCACGTCTGATGATCCTCGTGTCGTACAATCCTGATGACATCCACCTCAGTCGGCAGAAGCGGGAGGAAGTTATCGGCGTCATTAAGGACCAGCTTGCTAAAATCGGGCGTGCCGACATTCCCGTTGAAATGTACTGCTTCGATTCCTCGATCGCCGATATCATCAGCGATGTTTCGGAACTTCGTCTCACCATTCGTTCATTCCTCAATGACAACGCACATCCCGGCCGCGAAGAGCGTGTCGCATTCACCGTGAAGCAGGCTCTCGAGAACATTGAGCTTGGACTTGCTGCAAAACTCAAAACGGCCGGCGCGTCCGCCGAGGCGAAAGCCGCCTTGAAAAAGAAGATCGAAAAGGAAGTCGAGGAGTTCAAAGCCCAGTGCGAAAAGGCATTCGGCAAGCTCAAGGTTGGAATGGACGAAATCATGGACAATGCAACCGGCGCTGTGGATGTTGCGGTTCATGGTGCGTTTGTAGATTTTTATCTGAAGCTTCAGCTTGCAAATACCGTTGACGACATGAAGGTGATTCTTGGAAAAGCCGACACCATCTTGCGGTGTGAACTCTCTTCGCGCATCAACCAAATTGGCGTCAATGTCAAAAACGATGTGAATGGAATTCTCAACCGCTATGCCTATGACTTTTGCGACATTCAGGCCAAGTGGAATCTTTTCCTCGCGGAAGATTTCGGCGTCAAGCGTCCGTCCATCGCGAAAATCCCGACGATTGTTTTCGATGTCATCAATGTTGTCGCGCTGAATATCCTCCTTCCTTTTGGCTGGATTACGGCCATCATTGCCCACTTGCTTGGCAAGCAATTCCTCAATCCGACGACATGGGGTGTGAAAAAATTGATTCTCGAGCAGGTCAAAAATGGGCTTGATGATTCCGAGGGCGAAGTCCGCCAGCAAATCATGAATCAGATCCGCGGAAACATCTCCGATGCCTTCTCCCAGATCAAGGAGTACATCGAAAATGCCAACCATGCACAGGTCAAGACGATGAGGGATGCAATCGACAACGATGCGGCTTCTAGCGATCGTGCTTCTCTTGAATCCGCCAAGGCCGACATCTCGGCCGCAATCCAGTCTCTCCAGTAATCGAAAGGAACTGTCGAAATGTCTGAAATCCAGAACAAACTAAACGCGATTCTCGCGGAGAGGGCCGCGCGGTGCAGGCTTGTTGACGGGGAAATCGCCACTTGGCAGAAACGTCGCGAAAAACTTGCGTCAGTCATTGTCGATGTGGAAGCTGCGGAACTGAAAAACCAGGAAATCGCCGGAAGCACGAAACGTTTGCGCAATGCGTTGGAAGACATCCGCAAGGTCATTTCCGACTATGAGTCCGCACGTTCTCGTTTCGCCCGCAACACACTTTGCATCGGTATCGGCGGCGCGGCAGGTCAGGGCAAGAGCACGTTTCTCCAATCTGTAACGGGATTGAGTGAAACACAGATTCCGACGGGGGTCAAGTATTTCACGACCGCTGTTCGCAGTCGTATTGAAAATAGCCCTGAGAATGTCGCCATTGCTGACTTCCATTCAAAAGAATCGTTTTTGAGGATGGTCATCAAGCCTCTTTGCGAGGAACTTGGCATTCCTGCCCCGCACTCGATTTCGGATTTTCGTTCGGCGGAATTTCGAATTCCCGAGGAAACGAAAGAAGGAAGGGCTGTCAAGGAGGCGATCCTTCGGCGTCTCTGCGATGCGCAAATGGTCTTCTCGGCATATGAGGGCCTGTTGACGGGCGCATGCGGGCAGAGACTTCAGTTGGACGATCTCCGTCGCTATGTTGCTTATCCGGAAAACGGTACAATGGCAGGGGAGTTCCTTGCCATCGCTGATATGGTGATTCGCGTTCCATTCCCAACGACGGATGTTGCGCAATTGCGTGTTGTTGACTTGCCTGGCTTGGGCGAAGCCGGACGCAACCTTGCAAAGGTTCAGACTCACGGAATGGCGGATGTCTGTGATATCACGCTTCTCATGAAACGCGGTACGACGAATGCGCGAATCGCTTGGGATGACAAGGACACGGCCGCCCTTGATGCTATGGGTGAAGCAGTGGAACTACTTGACGACCAAACGAAATATACCGCGATTCTCGCCAACTCGAACGATCCAGAGTGGGGCAAGGATTGCTCGGAGGATGTCCGGCGCAATGTGAAGCGTCCCTTTAGAATCATCCAGTGCGATGCCCGTGATCGTTCTTCGGTCGCTGCAAAGACGATGCCGGAAATCCTTGACTTTCTCGCGACGAATCTGCCGCTTATCGACAGCGCGATCATGACACGTATAGCCCAAACCGCAGACCTGGCATTCAAGGAGATTTCCGCAGAAGTGGCGGAAGTCAAAAAACGCGTTTGCTCCAAGGCTCCAAGCAATGGGAGCGATGACGACTTCGCGACGGACGTCATCGGCAAGGTTTCCCGCATTCTCACGGAACGTCTTGACGATGCGGAAAGAAAATCCGTCGGCAATGACGATGACTGGGACAACGAGGTCAAGCGAATTCAGGAGAACGTCAAAAAATGGGTTGACGATGGTTGTGGATATGGCTCGTCTGATTCCCTTCAGGAGGAAATCCGCATGGAAATCATCAAGCGCAATGGCCAGCCTTCGACGGTCATCAACGAGTGTCGCAATAAATTCCGCGCCGAATGGGAGGCGATGGATCTTCATTTGAGCAAACGTATTGCGCTTTTGCTGGGAGGAACGCTTGACGCCCTCCGCGTCGCTCTGCATGGGTTCATACCTGAACGCGAGAGCGACAGTCTGGATGCCGTCCGAAAGCAGATTGTTGCTTTTGCGGACAGGATTGATGCGCGTCCCGAATTCCCAGGCGATGACGAGGCTTTGCGCGACCTTTCCAGTCCTTTGCGCCGTATTGCGGAGTTTGACTTGCAGTTTCGGTTCCATCTTGAGCCGATGCTCCATGCCACGACGCATTTGCTGAAGTCAAATGAACTTCCCCTTGTGCAGGGGCCAGGCGATGCCGAGACATTCCGCGAAAAGCTTTCGTCCAAGCTCAAGGAGGCTGCCGATGCCTACGCAAGCGGCATGCGTAAGTCCGGTACGGGTTCAAGTGTATCTCTTGAGCGAAAAAAGAGATTGCTTGAAAAGGCAATCCCCGACAAGGCTGTCCGTGACGATATCATCGCCCAGCTTGAACAGGCTGTGGGATCCGCGCAGAGTTTCTGCCCCAACCGCATCTTCCATGCGGTCATGGACACCTTTGCCGATGCCTTCATTCGCCAGAAGAATTCGGAAAAGGCCTTTCGCATCCTTGCCCGGCGCTGGAGGAATGAGCTTTCGCCGTCGCCTGACGAGAAGACACGACTCCTCAATGCGGCAGCGGGCTCGCTTGCGGCTCTAAGTCTTTAACAAACGCTAAGACCGTTCCCGTTGTGGCAATGCCGCAACGGGATGCTTGAATGTCAATTGTCAACATGAGAAAACATCATGCAACCGATTCCTGAAGAAGTAAAGGCGGCATTCGACCAGAAACTCGCCTATCTTAAAAGCTTCAAGCCCGAACTCGAACCAAAGGGTGAGATTTCCCGAGACGAGCGCGGGATATGGCGATGCACATATAAGTCCCAATGGGCGGAAGAAGGCGTTCTCATTTGCATGTACCCTGATGGACGGTGCTTTGAAACGCACGGCACGATAGGTACGAAGTGGATGTATGAGGTCGGCAGCTGGATCGGGCTTCCCGTGAGTGATGAGGAATCGGATGGACCCGACCATCAGGTTTCTCATTTCGAACATGGTGACATTCGCTGGTCAAAAAGCGCTGATAAGAGTACGGTCATACCGAAGGACAAGTTGAGTTGGTACAACTACCGGCATAACGAACTCTTGGGCTATCTGAAAGAGGCGGTTGAGATTTCCCAACCGCAACGTCACGAGGAAGCACTGAAGGTCATTCAGAAAAAATGCATTGAAGACCAGTTTGACGTCGTGTTGCTGGGTGAATTTGCAGACGGTAAATCGACGACGCTCGATGTCCTTTGCCGCGGGCGTGAATTCAGTCCGCAGGGCAATGGCGTCAAGTCAACCAGCGCGGTGCCCGTTTCCATTGAGGCGGCGCGTCAGGAACTTGCTCCCAAGGGCATGTCAGAATGGGCTGTGTTGACCTTCAAGGGCGATTCGCAGATCAAGGATGAGATTTACGAGACCTTCGAGGGCTATCTTTCGGATTCTGAACCCGGCATTGCCGACTGTTTGAAGCCCTTTGCCAAAGGCGACGGAACGCCAAAGGAGAATTTCCGCGAAAAATTCGACTTGAAAAATGCGGAACATATCGGTTTTGTCCGGCAAATTGTCGGGGCGGAATGGGCACAGTATGCGGAAAACAAAGGCAGCATCGCCTCGCATCACCGCCAGCAACTCGAAGTTCTGACCATCTACCTGAAATACTATGGCATTCCCGAATACAGGGCACTTGTGGGAACGACAGTCGTCCCCGTTTCGGAAGTGACAAAATACGTTCACTTTCCCCGCGACTGGAAAAGCAGATCCCCCTCGGCATTGGAGTTCGACCTTTCGTTTGAAGAATGCGTCTTTGTCTTTCTCGACTTCGCCGTCATCCACGTCAATTCGGAAATCCTTTCCCGCCTGAACTGCCGCGTGACCGACTGTCCTGGACTTGGATCCAGCGCCTACGACACGACTGTCGCGCGACGTGCCTTGAACCGTGCGGACGGAGTCTGGTTCGTGAAGAAGTGCGACAAGCAGCTCGGAGCATCGACGCTTGGCGCGATTTTCGAACTGATCACGGATAACGGACGTCTTGAACGCACGGGCATGGCTCTCAATCTCTGGAAGGGGCATAAGAAGAGCATCGAGGACGATCCCGCCAATGGTAAATGCCTTGTCAACTACTGTAAGGAGCAACTTGACAAAGAAGGATACAAGTTCCCAGTGTTCTGGTGTAACGCCCGTCTCGCCTACCTGTCAGCTATTGGCAAGCGGAAGATGGAGGACAAATCGACGTTCTCCGCATCCGAGCGAAAATGGATGATGGAAATCATTGACGAAGACGAGCGCGATTCATCCTGGAGCGACGAGGAGCTTTGGCTTGAGACAGTGAAGTTTGCCAACCTCACTTCAAAAGTTCCCGAAATCAAGAACATTGAGAAATTCGGACAAGAGGCCGTTGACTTGCTCTGGAAGCATTCCAATATGGACAACGCGCTTGAGGTCATGGCGAAGATCGTCCTAGATCAAAAAGGCCGGACGATTCTCATCGACAGCGGCTCAAAGAAGGCCTTCGAAGTCATCAAGCGCTATGAACACGAACTACAGCTCGCCGAGGACAATGCAACCAGGGATGCAGATCAAGTCAAGGCCGAACTGGACAATGCTCGTAAACGGATGACAAAATTCGTTGAAGAGGCGAGCAACATAATAAGTCAATCGACGCTCTGGACGCACAAACGCAGCATGGCGAACCACCTTTCCGAAGATTTCATTGGATATGCACTGAATGATCGTTTCTGCGATGACTTTGCAAAAAAAACAGCCAAAATAATTTTTGAGCTAAACAAAAGTTTTGGCGGCGTATTTCAAAGCGACTTCAAGGCCAGGTTTGCCCAGGAAGTGCAGCCGAAGTTGCTGGATTCCATTCAAAACCGGTTTTCTTCTTTTTCGTCATCGGAATGGAAGTCAGACAGCGCGCTTGAAAATGTGTCTCTGTTTTTTGAACGGGTTGAGTCTGTTAACAAGGACTTACGCAAATTGGTTGAACGCCTCGAAGAGGACGGGACGTTGTTTAAAGAACTCCCGCTTCCTCAAATGTCGGCATGTGAAATAGCGCCTACAAGCATTGCTCAGTTTTCGAACCTTTTATTGCCGGTTATCGACAAATTCAGAAAAGGTTTCTGGGGAGATTTGTGGGAAATCATCAAATGGATTCCCAAAAAATTGATTGAAATGGTAATGGGAAGCAAATCAGAAGGAGAAGTCATTGCGGAGCTTGCGCACAAGTTAAAACCGGAAATCGCAAAAGTTCTTGACTCGAAAAGTTTGACCGATGATTTCAAACGCGGCGTTCTGCCAATGTTCAATCGTGCCATAGAAGAGTCAAATAATGGATTCGACGATGGAATAACCGAATTTAAGAAGACGTTCGAGAGCCGTTGCTCGGAACTCGAAGCCGCGAACAAGGAGAAAGACGAGCGGAAACGCGCGATCGCTGCCGAAAACCACAAGGTCAGAACTGAAAAAGTTCAGCCACTTCGCGAGAAACTTGAGGTGTACGAGAAGGCCGTCGAAGCGGAACTTTAGCGAAGGAGTCCACCATGAAGCCGACAATTTCCGATGACAAGATCATCATCGCCGTTGTCGGCGAGTTTCAAATCGGCAAGTCCTCTCTCATCAATTGCCTCCTTGGACGCAAGGAGGCAAAAATCGGCAATGGATGGAAAAGCGAAACCCCGTTGTGCGCAGACTACGAAATGGCGGATGACATTGTCATCGTGGACACGCCTGGCGTCGATGACAGGTCCGACCGTGATGAAGAAGCCATGTCCGCCATTAAACGCGCTCATTGCGTTCTTGTCATCAAGGATAACAAGGACATCCCCGCTGAACTCTACGACGGTTGGGTTCGCAAGGCGCGTGACGAAGGGAAACCATGTGTTTTTGTCCTCAATTGCGTGGAAGGAGACCGAGACAGGAAGCGACACTGGGATCCGAAGAGCGAGTTCAACGCCAAGTTCTGCAATGACATTCATGGTGAATTTATTGGCAGAAACGGGTTTGATATGTTTATGTCCATTGGCGGGGACGCGGTGTTGCCCGTCAACGCCTGTTGGGCGCAGTACGGATTAGGGATTCTTGACGATGACGACAAGTCTGAGGATGTCGAAACGATGCTTGTGAAGCTCGGCGTTGACGATAAGGACTTCAAACAGGATGCCTTCGAACGGAGCAATGTCAAAGGCCTCTGCGACTTCATCGGCAACATCCGCCTTGAACTTTTGACGCACTATCTCAGACGAAAAGAGCAAATCATACGCCGATTCACCGATCGATTTTGCGAGGAATTCGCAAAGCGCATGCAGGGCGAGGATGTGAAATGAAAATCACGTTTGTCACGGCATCCCACACAACATACGATGAAACGAAATCCGTGGATGTTGCACGGCAACGTGATCTTGATCAGGCACGCGAGCGCGTTGAGGAGCTTGATGCAAAGCTGACTGCCCTTTCAAAAAAGCTGATGGCTTTTGAAAAGTCCCAGGCGCAGCTTGAGCAGTCGCTCGCAAAAGTCGATACCCGTTTGCGCGATGACTGCAGGGAGATTTTCGCCGATCTCATCAAGGAGTCGCTTGATCCGGTTTTCACCGTCATGAGGCAAGTCGCTGAGGCATGTGGCGTTGAGGTGCCCCCGGCAGAGGAGGCTGACGCGGAAAAAGTCGTTAAGAAAACGCCGCGGAAGACCATTGAAAAGACGGTGATGAAGACGAAGGTCTCCGCCAGGAAAAAAGCACCTGCTGAAAAGTCTGTCGCAAAGAAGACAACAACGAGAAAAAAGGCGACGAAATGAAAATTACATACGTTACGAAATCCCACACCATCGGCAATGACGACACAGAGGACAAATATGTCGTTGCCCAGTCTGATTTTGACGCAGCTTATAAGAAATGTGACGAGCTGTTGAACGATCTCGACACTCGGGTTTGTAATCATCGTAATTCCATTAATAATCATGATGAATCCATAAAGGGTTTAACCAAGACGGTTGAGAGTGGACAGCAATGGATACAGGGAATTGAAAACCGCATTAACTGCATGCCGCAAACGCTGCGTGAAACGCTTGGGCAAGTTGTAAAAGAGATATTTGATGACAAACTGAACTGCTTTGCAAAGCAAGTTGAAGTCCTGCGCGAAGAAAGAAGTCAGATTTCTGCGCAACTGGAGGAATTGCGGAAGGAGCGTCAAGAGACGAAATCCCAACTGGATGAGTTGAGGAGCCAATGTGCAGAAGCCCGGACGCAACTTGAAAAGCTGTCCGAGCAATTGTCGGAGGCGAAAAGGTTCGAAACCGAAATGAAGGACGATTTCTCCATGCAGGTTGCGGAGTTCAAAATGGCGGTCCCTGTTCCAAAGAAGTTCGCCAAGTTTCTTTTTGTTAAGCAAGATTAACCCCATCACAACAAGGAGAACCAATCATGGCTATTGCATACGAAAAATTCATTCACCCCGAGGACAAGGCCGCGCTGGAAAAGCTCAAGTCCATCCCGTTCCTCGACACTGCGGTCAAGCAGTACATGAAGTACGTTACCGAGGATATGCTGCACGGCATTAACATGGCCTCGAAGATCAAGCTCGGGCCGAACCAGTTGCCGGACATCTACGCGATCCTGTCCGATGTATGCGTGAAGCTCCAGATACCCGTTCCCGAATTTTATTTGGAGATGGATCCGAATCCAAACGCCTACACCAGCGGCGACACCAAGCCGTTTGTCGTCGTCAACTCCGGCATCATCGACCTTCTCAAGCCTGATGAGTTGAAGGCGGTCATAGCGCACGAATGCGGACATATTCTCTGCCGCCACGTCCTTTACCATACGTTGGCAGACCTCATCCTCAACGCCGGTGGCGGAATCGCCTCGATTTTCGGAGCGGGAATCATAACGGAACCGCTCAAGTGGGCGCTGACCTACTGGGTGCGTCGCAGCGAGTTCTCAGCGGACCGCGTAGCAGCATTTGTTACGGGCGACGCCGACATCGTTGCGCGGACGATGATGCGTCTTGCTGGCGGCGGTACGAAGATCACCGCTTCCGTCAACATGGAGGAGTTTTTGCGCCAGGCGGCGGAATATAACAAGTTTATTCGGGAGTCGGACAAGAGCAGTGTCCTCCAGAACTGGATGATCAAGGACTTTGATCATCCCTATCCGGCCATCCGTGCGGCAGAAGTCCTGAAATGGTTCAAGTCATCTGCAAATATCGGCGGGGCTGGCAAGTCCATATCCGACATTGGAAGCGCAAAACTCAACTGGTAGCTTATGAGTGACCGTTCGCCAGATTCCCCCGTCGGCCTTGTTCTTTCCGGCGGCGGGGCGTTGGGCGCCTACGAGGCAGGCGTCTGGAAAGCCTTTTGCGAATGCGGTGTCGCGAATCGCGTCCGCGCGATTTCCGGCACGTCCGTCGGCGTGATCAACGGCGCGGCATTTGCCCTGTTGCACGATCCCGAAGAGATGCGCAACCTTTGGGTCAATCGCGTCCGGGAGATTCTGACGCCGAATTTCAAACTCTTTGATCGCGGTAAAATTGCCGGGACCATTGGCAATGCGTTTCACGGACGTCAGGCGTTTCCGTTTCTTGGGATTTTCAGCAGGGAGGGTCTTTCCGCTATTCTTCGTGATGTCATTGCACGGCCAGTTGCGGAGACTGGGATTGACGTTTATGCTACAGCTTTGCAATGCAAGGGGAGCATTTGGCGGACGTTTGATCCGACGGCCTACTGTTTGCGCCGATTCCATTTGAACGAGGAACGCCCTGTTGAAAGGATGCGCCAAATAATAATGGCCTCGGCGGCGGTTCCCTGGGGGTTCGATCCAGTCGAGATTGACGGCGAAAGGTATGTCGATGGTGGATTTGAAGCGAACGGCGGCGATAATGTGCCTATTGCCCCAATTCTCGACAACCATCCCGAAATCAAGACCGTCTATGTCGTCCGTTTTGAAAGTCGGCGCACTGAGCCAAATGTCAAAACAGTACACTCCGAATCTGGACGCAAGATCATCGAAATCCGGCCGAGGGATCCCCTGCCGGGCGTTCTCGACGGATGGAATTTCGCGAATAACCCCATCGCGAATACCCCCGTTATTCAAAGAGCTGCCCATGGCATAGTTGCCAAGTTCCCAATCTATTCTGGTGCAATTTCGTTCCTGCCGGAATATTCGGAAAAGTATTTTGACACGGGCTACGCAGACGGAATGGCGGTACTTGGCAATTCACAGTTGCAGCAGGAATTCATTTGGAGAAACAAAACAATGACCGAAGATAAGCAAGCGAGCGCAAGCACGCAAAAGCAGGGGCAAGACATCGCGCCAACGGAGTCCTTAAGATGGGGTGACTACGCCAAAACACTAAGGGAAACCATCAACAGCAACAAGCCTGTCGAAGACAAGGCGAAAGAAGTGGCTGATGTGACAATTGAAACCTTGGCTGATGAAGTAAAGGACAGGACTAGGACGGTAATTTCAATAAGCGCTACGGTTGCGGGATTGGCAGGCGACGTTATCAAAAAGATAGCAGACTCAAAGGTCAAACAGACGCCTGAAGGGTCGCGGCAGAGCACGGGAGCCGATGTCCCAAAAGATTCTGGCGTGGCAAATGCATAAAGGGGGATCATATGAAACTATTTACCCGGCTCCACGACTTCTTTGACAAAACCGTCTTGTGTTACTGGCGCCTAATCTGGTGTGTGGGCATCATTATTGCCTTGGTGTCCTTTGGAGTGTCCTGTTTGGTGTCCTTTGGAGTGTCCTGTTTTGTGGGGTTTTTGTCGCAAATGCCAATGAATTTGGGCGTAGTGGGAGTCGCCTCCTCTGCGGGCTGCTTTCTTGGTGGGGCGATTATTGCAATGTCGCGTTCGAAAATAAACCAACTTGCCCTAATCGTCAATTTGGCAGGGAAAAAGAGAGATGATGACTTGAAAAGTCGAAACGATGAATTAACGATGAGGCTTGATAAGGCCCAAATCGAAAACAAGCGTCTTCAGTCGCACTTGAACATTGACGCAATAAGGCAAACGGCGGAAATTAACTTAGCGGAAATCGACACGCAAATAACGGATTGCAAGGAAGAGTGGATGGGTGATACGCAAGGGCGTAATATTGCAGGATTTGCCAATTTTTCGCGGCAGAAATACGTTGGCGTACTTAGAAATTCGTTCAAGGTGAAGATTGGGGTAGATATGAAGGATGTGAGAATTTTCAATGATGGCGCTGTCATTCATGTGTCGCCGTTACAACCCAAGATCACAATCTCCGAGCAGAAGAAGGAATGGTTGCACCGCGTCGTTCTCAATGTCCCGCTTGTCCGGAAGTCCAAAGGCGCAGGAATTGAGTGTATTCCCGGAGAGTCGTTTGAAAAAGACGGGTATGTTTATGAAATTGATCGTCAAGTTCGCAAAATTAACGCTTCCGTGGATATGAACATTATAGAATCCCGTAGCCAGGCGCAGGAGCAAGAGGTTGAAAACCGAATCCTCGAAGGCAAGGTCGGAAAGATTTCTGCTGAGTGTCAATCCGTCAAGACCAGGGCTAGGATGTTCATCGAGGATACATTGGCTCCTACGGGAAAAGAAATCGTTTTCGAAGAAGATGTGAAAGTTCTTTCTGAACAGGAAAGCCAAACCCTTCAGTATTTTGCTGAAAACTACAATGAGAGGTTGCTGGCAAGCGGGGCGCCGAACGGATAGATACCTTTCTTGAGACGGTCTTCATGCCTGTGGGCGTCGATTGGGAAAAACGGAAGATGTTTGAGCTGATTGGCAATGAGAACTTGGCGTTTGGCGTGTTGCATGGAAAAGATGTCGATTCGGTTCCTTTTAGAAGTTGAAGAATGACGTGGTCGACTTGACCGAAAACAGGAAAGGAAACAACATAATGAAGAAAACAATCAAGTGCCCGGAATGCGGCGCGAAGTTTACGATGGATGTCCTCGCGAACGGCAAGTTCGAATGCGGAGCCTGTGGCGAGGTGTTCGAGTACGACGGGGGAAGAGTCGAGCCGCAGCGGCAGCACGATGATTTTTCCTGCGGACAGAAGACGGCAAAGTGGCTGATGATGTCCTTCGGACTTGATGTGCCGAATGACAAGACGATGATGAAAGACCTGCATGTCGATAAAACCAAGGACTATCCCAAGGCTTTGGTGAATTGGGTGTGGAAAAACTTTGGCCTTTCAAAAGATGATGCGAAGTTCACGCTGCCTTGGACTTGGCGCGGCTACATGAAAGAGAATGGAATTGAAATCGCCTGGGTCAAGGATGAGTGGCTGGTTAACCCTCTGAAACATCTTGACTCGAAGACCGTGAATGACGTGCTTGATTCTCTAGACCCTGACGGTCACTCGCGTTTTGCGATTGCATACTACAGGTGCGATGACGAAGGCGAATACGGGCACTGGATCGGCGTGGAAAAACACGGCAAGAAATGGTTTGTCGCGGACCCCATGTGCGACACATTCATTCCTGTTGCGAAACACGAAGCCGTGGTCAATGAGTACCTGCTGATGCTCTTCCGTTGCCGGCGGGGCGATGATTTCCCTTGCGTTGAACTCGGGTAGGCTCCCCCGTGACCGCCGCGCCGAGATTGCGCCGTCTTTATTTGAGCCGTGTAGAGGTGTAGAGATGGAGAGTCCTTCCCCTGTGGCTTGCGCCGTCCTGCTCGGTGGACGTGCGGGAGCACGTCCCTCCCCGAAACGCACCTTGAAACCGAGCCGATAGGCGTCGGCAAGAGGATAAGATCGATAGGCCTTGGTACCGCCCCGCAGGGTATCGCCGCCTACCGCCGCTTCTTGCCGTGTCCTTCCGGGAAACGATGCGTTTTGCAAAATCTCGTCCGCGCCGAGGGGTGCGCCGGCTGTTTCTTGTCTCTCGTCTCTTGTCTCACGCCCTCGCTTATCACAGGAGGACACGAGACAAGAGACACGAGACGCGAAAGGTTCGCGCCCGGAGCCTCGGACGTCGCCGCCACGGGCAAGGGCGCGTTGCAACATCTCGTCCGTGTCAGAGGGAGGGCCTCCCTCCCGCATGACCGCCGCGCCGAGATTGCGCCGTCCTCATTTGAGCCGTGTAGAGGTGTAGAGATGGAGAGTCCTTCCCCTGTGGCTTGCGCCGTCCTGCTCGGCGGACGTGCGGGCGCACGTCCCTCCCCGAAACGCACCTTGAAACCGAGCCGATAGGCATCGGCAAGAGGATAAGATCGATAGGCCTTGGTACCGCCCCGCAGGGTATCGCCGCCTGCCGCCGCTTATTGCCGCGTCCTTCCGGGAAACGATGCGTTTTGCAAAATCTCGCCCGTGTCAGAGGGAGGGCCTCCCTCCCGCATGACCGCCGCGCCGAGATTGCGCCGTCTTCATTTGAGCCGTGTAGAGGTGTGGAGATGGAGAGTCCTTCTCCTGTGGCTTGCGCCGTCCTGCTCGGCGGACGTGCGGGAGCACGTCCCTCCCCGAAACGCACCTTGAAACCGAGCCGATAGGCGTCGGCAAGAGGATAAGATCGATAGGCGTCGGTACCGCCCCGCAGGGTATCGCCGCCTACCGCCGCTTCTTGCCGTGTCCTTCCTGGGAATGCGCGTCGCAAAATCTCGCGTCCGCGCCGAGGGGTGCGTCGGCTACTTCTCGTCTCTCGTGTCTCTTGTCTCACGCCCTCGCTTATCACAGGAGGACACGAGACAAGAGACACGAGACGCGAAAGGTTCGCGCCCGGAGCCTTGGACGTCGCCGCCACGGAAGCCGGCAAGTGTGCCGTGGGCTTGACATTTTCCGTTGTTTTCGGCATTCTATATATAGCACTTTTGTGTCTGCATGGGATTCAAAACACTGGAAGTGATCACGCATTATGTGGAACAAAATCTTAAATCTGTTTGCAACCGACATCGGCATAGACCTGGGCACGGCAAACACCCTGGTCTACGTCAAGGACGTCGGCATCGTGTTGCGTGAGCCTTCCGTCGTGGCCGTGAGAAAGGGGTCGAAGAGCATCTTGGCCGTGGGCGACGAAGCCCGCGCCATGCTCGGCCGCACTCCGGGCGGCATCGAGGCCGTCAGGCCGATGAAGTCGGGTGTCATCGCCGACTACGACATCACGAAGGCGATGCTCAAGTACTTCATTCGCCGCTCGAAGCCGCACAGGCTGTCGCGCAAGCCGCGCGTCGTGATGGCCGTCCCCGGTGACATCACCGAGGTCGAGCGCAGGGCCATCCGGGAGGCGGCCAGGGACGCCGGTGCGCGCGAGGCCTTCCTGATGGACGAGCCGATGGCGGCGGCGATGGGCGTCGGCCTCCCGGTCGAGGATCCCAAGGGCAACATGATCGTGGACATTGGCGGCGGCACATGCGACGTCGCCGTGATCTCGCTTTCGGGCATCGTCTATGCCCAGAGCGTCCGCGTGGGCGGGGATGCGATGGACGAATGCATCTCGCAGTACATGCGCCGAGTTTACAACCTTACAATCGGCGAGCGGATGGCGGAGGAGATCAAGATCAACATCGGGTCGGCCTACAAGCTGCCTGAAGAGAAAACCTGGGAAGTCCGCGGCCGCGATCTCGTCGCAGGGCGTCCGAAGGTTCTCAAGGTCACCTCGGAGGAAATCCGCGGGGCCCTTCAGGATCCAATTTCGCAGATTGTCGCGACTGTCGACGACACTTTGCGCGAATGCCCGCCGGAACTTTCGGCGGACCTCATTGACCAGGGCATGTTCCTCGCGGGCGGCGGTTCGCTGCTGGCGGGGCTCGACACCCTCATCGGCGAGCGGACGAAGCTCCCGGTGCACATGGCCGACGACCCGCTGAGCGCCGTGGCGCTCGGCACCGGAAGGGCGCTCGCAGGTCTCGACGACCAAAAGCGAAACCCCTTCAACAGTTGATCTTGACGGCTCCGCGTCCGATCGCTTCCGCCGGGGCGGCATGTCCGCGGCGGAGACTGGCGACCTGGATTGCAGAAGATTTCCAAAATTTGGATTTGGATTTTCGCGGTCACGCTGGCGCTTCTTTGCGTCGGCGGCGTTTCGCGTTTTCTGCATGCGTCCGTTGTGGACGTGCTCTTCCCGCTTGAAAACGGCGTGACCTGGGTCAGGCGCGGCATCGTCCGCCGCGTGACGCCCTTCTTCAAGGCGCAGGCGGTGCTGGCACGGGTGGACGCGCTTGAAGACGAAGTCGAGCGCCTCCGTCTCGACGCCTCGCTGCTGGCGGGCATCTCGGAGGAGAACCGGGAGCTCAGGCGGCAGCTCCGCCTCCCGCCCGCCGTGATGCGCGTGCCCGAGCGGTGCCTCCCCGTCTCGTGGGGCGGCGCATTGGGCTGGTGGCAGTCCGCGAGAGTCAACAAGGGCAAGACCTCCGGCATTGCCGTCGGCGACGCCGTTGTCACGGCCGAGGGGCTTGTCGGGCGCATTCGAAGCGTCACCGAGCATACGGCCGAAGTCGAGTTCGTGACGGATCCCAACTGCCGCATCGCCTGTTCCCTCGACTTGCCCGAGGGGATGCCTTCGGCGCGCGGGATTGTGCAGGGTGCGGGCTGGAAAGCCGGCGCCGGCGACGTCCCGGGTTTCCTTTACGTCTGCGAGCCGCTGAGGCTCGACTATCTTGCACGGGATTTCCAGGCGGGGGACGGCATCCCTGCGCGGACACGAGTGGTCACGTCCGGTTTGAGCGGAACGATCCCCGGCGGCCTGACGGTCGGCTGGCTTGTCGATTCCGGAACCGAGCCCAACGGGCTCTACAAGACCGGCAAGGTGCTTCCCGCCGTTGATTTCGCAAACATCAGGACAATGTTCGTCCTGGTTGCCGCGGGGAGGTCGCCGTGAAACTCGACATCCCCGTGATGCTGGCGGCGTTGCTTCTGGCCGCCCTCGTGCAGGAACTCCTGCCCGCGATTCCCTGCGGCGCGCCCGAGCTCAAGCTCCAGCTGCTTCCGGCCGTCGCGCTCTACTACCTCTACCGGCGGCAGTGGCCGGTGGCGCTTTCGGCGGCGCTTTGGGCGGGGATCGCCACCGACGCCCTGGGCGGGCTTCCCGCGGGCGCGACGTCGTTTCCCCTCCTTTTGATCGGGGCGGTCATTGTCGCCGTCCGCGACGTCACGGAGCGGCGTTCGCCGTGGATGGCGGCGGTTCCCGGCATGGTCGTGTCGCTGCTGCTGGGCTTCGTGCAGGTCGTTTGCTTCCGCCATGCCGCGGAGACGGTGGTGAAGCCGCCGTTTTTCGCGACGCTGTTCTTTTTCGTGAAGACACTTCCGCTTGCCGCGGTCGCCGCCGTCGTCCTTGACGCGGTGCTGGCGCATGTCGAACTTCTCGCGGGCAACGTGGAGCCGAATCCGGGGGAGGCGCTGCAATGAGCGAGCCCGATCCCGGAAAATACGCCCAGTTGCGCCTCGCCTTCATTGGCGTGGCAATGGCGGCCGCGCTCTTCGCCCTTGGGCGGCGGCTCCACACCATCCAGGTCGTCGAGTCGCGCGCCTACGAGACGTCGCTGCAGAAGCAAAGCGTGCGCCGCGTGCTGCTCCCCGCGCCGCGGGGCCGCATCTTCGACCGCGACGGCGTATGCCTGGCGGACAACCGCCCGTCCTACTGCATCGCCTTCTTCGTGGAGGAATTGCGCCGTCCTGGCAAGTGGGGCAACACCATCGACGCCGTCGATGAGAAAGTCAACGCCCTCTCCCTGGCGCTGGGCCTCCCCCGGCAGATCACGCGGGATGACATCGCCAAGCACGTCTACAAGCAGTTGCCGCTCCCGCTCCTGGCCTGGCAGGACGTCGATGAGCGCACCTTGGCGAAGTTCTCCGAGATGATCACGCCCGATTCCGGGATGGACGTCTACGTGCAGCCCGAGCGCATCTACCCGCTTGGCCGCGCCGCCGCGCACCTCCTTGGCTACGTGGGGCGCGACAAGCCCGTCGCCGCGACCAACGAAGTCGCGCACTACAACATCATGGGCATGAAGGGGCGCTCCGGCGTCGAACTCGCGAAAAACGGCGTGCTGGCCGGCGAACCCGGCGGCAAGCTGATCACGGTTGACGTCTCGGGCTACAGGCACAGCGAAACCAACCGGCCCGCAATCCCCGGCCGGGACATCGCCCTGACCGTCTCGGCGCGCCTCCAGGAAGTCGTGGAGCGGGCCGTTGGCAACCGGAGGGCCTCCGTCGTCGCGGTGGACCCGCGCAACGGCGACATCCTCGCCTTGGCGAGCGAGCCCGCCTTCGACCCCAACGAGATGAGCCCCGTGGTCACGCCGGCGCTTTGGAAGAAGCTGATGGAGGATCCCGACACCCCGCTCGTCAACCGCGCGATTACCGGCGTCTACCCGCCGGGCAGCACCTTCAAGCCCGCGGTGGCGCTCGCCGCGCTCGACCACGGCGTTTCGCCCGGGTTCCCCGTTGATTGCAACGGCGTCTTTACGCTCGGCAAGATGAAGCTCCGTTGCGCGGCGCGCTACGGCCACGGCCCCGGCATCACGATGCGCAAGGGCATCGAAGTCTCGTGCAACCCCTATTTCTGCACCCTCGGCGTCCATGCCGGCATTGATGCGGTGAGAGGCTACGCCGAGCGCCTTGGGTTCGGCCGGCGGACGGGCATCGGCCTGGGCGGCGAAGCCACCGGGCTCCTCCCCGACGACGCCTGGAAGCGGCGCGTCAAGCGCGACGGCTGGCGTCCGGGCGACACGGCCAACCTGGCGATCGGGCAGGGCTACCTTCTTGTGACGCCGCTCCAGCTCGCGATGTACGCCGCCGTGCTGGCAAATTGCGGCACGTTGTTCCGCCCGCGGCTCTACGCGGACGACCCCGTGAGCGTGGCCGCGAAACTCGACATCCCGGCTTCGCACCTCAACGTCGTGCGCGGCGGCATGTACGACGTGGTGAACGCCCCCAATGGCGGCGGACGCCGCGCCAAGGTCCATGGCGTCTCCGTCGCCGCCAAGACCGGCACCGCGGAATACGGGCCGCGCAGCAACCGCCGCAAGCATACCTGGATGATCGCCTTCGCGCCCTACGAGGCCCCGACCATCGCCGTCGCCGTGCTTGTCGAAGACGGCGAGAGCGGCGGCCTTACGGCGGCCCCCGTCGTCGCGGCGGTTTTGCGCGAATATTTTGGCGTCACGGAGATCGACGAGGTCGAGGACGACGGCCGTTCGGAATATGACCAGCCCGATCCAGAACCCCCGGCCCCCGCGGAGGGCCAGGCTCCCGCCGGCGATGGCGGGGCGGCCGCGGGAGAGTCCGGCCCGGGTCCCGAAGCCGCCCGTCCTTTCGGGCAGATTTCAGAAGCCGCGCGGATTTTGCAGTCCGCCGAAATCCTGCAGTCGGATGCCGTCCGCCGGGCGGCGCGGGGCGGGGGCGTGGAACAGTCCGCCACGGGCGAAACGGGAGGCCGGGATGAAGATTAAGCTTCCGTTTGGCATCGGCAACCTGCGGTACCTCAACTGGTTCACCTTCGTCTCGATGGTGGCGCTGATGGTGACGGGCGTCTGCTACGTTTACAGCGCCAACGCCTTCCGCGAGAGCGCCAGGCTCCAGACCCTCTACATCGGCCACGCGCACCTGGCCCTCGTCTGCACGGCCGCGAGTTTCGCCATCGCCCTCGTCGACTACCGGAAGATCCTCAGGTGGAGCGGGCTCTACTACTTGATTGGCGTGGCCCTGCTGGTGGCGGTCATCTTCATGGGAACCTCCCAGATGGGCGCGAAGCGCTGGGTCTTCGGCATCCAGCCCTCGGAGTTCGCCAAGCTCGCGACGATCATGCTCGTCGCGAAATACCTTGGGCGGCGCGGCGCGGCAAAGGACCTCTGGGACTTCGCCTTCGTCGGCCTCGTGGTGCTCCTGCCGGTCTTCCTCGTCTTCCTGCAGCCCGACCTCGGCACGGCGATTGTCTTTGCGCCAATCGCGGCGGTCATGCTCTTCGCCTCCGGGACGGCCCTCAAGACGCTTGGCGCGATCGTGCTGGCCGGCGTCATTGCCGTGACGGTGGTGCTGGGGTCGATCGTCCTCGAGGACAATCCCCGGACCTCGCCGGGCGTCCGCAAGGCCTGCGCGGCGGCAACCTCTTTCCTCGGCGCCTACCAGAAGGGCCGTCTTCTCGATTTTGTCTTCCCCGACAGGGATCCCCTCGGGCGCGGATGGAACCGCAAGCAGTCGCAGATCGCGGTTGGTTCCGGCGGCACCTGGGGCAAGGGCTTCCTGAAAGGGGAACAAAACATCCTGGGGTACCTGCCCCAGCAAGTCTCCGCCAACGACTTCATCTTCTCGGTGCTGGCCGAGGAGAAGGGGTTTGCGGGATCCGTGTTTTTGCTCGCGTGCTACGGAATACTGCTTTTATCCGTTCTTGCAGCGGGCGCGGCGGCGCCGGACGAATCCGGAAGGCTGCTTTGCGCCGGTGTCTCGGCGCTGGTATTCTGCCATGTCTTTGTCAACATAGGCATGACAGTCGGCATGTTGCCGGTAACGGGGTTGCCCTTGCCGTTCGTCAGTTACGGGCGGACGTTTATGGCGACCCTTGGCTTAGCAATGGGGCTTGTGCAGAGCGTTGCAGTGCGCTCCGCGCTCCAAAGGAAGGAACAATCAAAAAATGAACTGTGACACAGTCAAGAAGGGGCTGACCAACGTGGTCAACTGGCTCCTTGGCCGCAAGGCCATCAAGCGTGAGCTCGTCGTGAGCGCGGAAAAGCTCGAGACGCGCGTCGCCGTCGTCGAAAACGGCAAGGTGGAGGAGTTCCTGGTCGAGCAAACCTCGAGCGAACGTCTCGTTGGCTCGATCTACAAGGGCCGCATCCAGAACCTCGAGCACGACCTTCAGGCCGCGTTCGTGGACATCGGCCTCAAAAAGAACGCCTTCCTGCACTACTGGGACATGTTCCCCGACGACGACAGCCGCCTCGACATGGAGGACGGCGACAGCTCGGGCGGGCAGCGCCCCTCGCGCAAGAAGCGCTTCACCAACGAGCAGATCGCGAAGAAGTTCCCGGTTGGCTCGGAGATCATCGTACAGGTCTCGAAGGGGCCGATCGGCACCAAGGGCCCTCGCGTCACGGCCTCGCTGAGCATCCCCGGCCGCTACCTCGTGATGATGCCCGGCTGCAAGCTCCGCGGCGTCTCGCGCAAGATCGGCGACGCCAAGGAACGCCAGCGCCTGAAGAAAATCCTCGACCGCCTGCCGCTCCCGCAGGACATCGGACTCATCGTGCGCACCATTGGCGCCGGCGCCTCGAAGCGGGCGTTCGTCCGCGACGTGCGCGGCCTTCTCTCGATCTGGGAGGAGCTGCAGGCCAACATCAAGACGAAGCCCGCGGCCAGCTGCGTCTACCAGGAGCCAGACCTCATCGAGCGCGTCGTCCGCGACTACCTCACGGAAGACATCGACCGCGTCCTCATCGACAACGAAGCCGCCTACAGCCGCATCCGCTCGGTCGCGGCGCGCATCTCGCGCCGTTCGAGCGGCCTCATCCACCGCTACGACGGGCAGCTCCCGATTTTCGATGCCAAGGGCGTGGAGAGCCAGCTTGAGGAGGCCTTCCGCCGCAAGGTCAACCTGAAGAGCGGCGGCTACCTCGTCATCGACGAGACCGAGGCGCTCATCGCCATCGACGTCAACACGGGCCGTCACAAGGGCAAGGGCTCGCAGGAGGACACCATCCTCGAGGTCAACCTCGAGGCCGTGGACGAAGTCGCGCGGCAGCTGCGCCTCCGCAACGTCGGCGGGCTTGTCGTCATCGACCTCATCGACATGAAGTCGCGCAAGCACCAGAACGCCGTCTACAAGGCGATGAAGGCCGCCGTCAAGCGCGACAGGGCCCGCACCAACGTGCTTCCGCTTTCGGAGTTGGGCCTCATGGAAATGACGCGCCAGCGCCAGGAGGAGAGCCTGCTCTCGCAGATGTACGACACCTGCCCGTATTGCCGCGGCCACGGCGTGATCCAGTCCGCGCTCTCCGTGAGCGTGAAAATCCAGCGCCAGATCGGCAGCGTCATGCGCAAGTGCAAGGCGGAGGGCCACGAAGTCGACCTGCAGGTACTTGTCGCCCCCGTCGTGCTCGACCGCATGCGCCGCGAGGACGAGGCCATCATGATCGAGCTCCAGCAGAGCTACGGCGGGCACCTCAGCTTCCGTTCCGAGCCGCTGCGCCATCCCGAGACCTTCGAGATCCGCTCCGCCTCGGGCGAGCAGCTCTATTCGTGCTAAACGGTGTTGTTTTTGGTAAAATTAAAAGCCATTCTTTTTTCAAGCACATACTTAGGAACACGACAATGAGCACTCCCGCCAACGCATCTCTCATCAAGGACAAGGCAATGGAAATCTGGAACTTCTTCCGCGCCGCCGGAATCCTCCAGGCCGTTGTTGACGCCAAATCAATCAAGAACCTCAAGGAACTGCCCTACGAGAACTGGGCCGTCCTGAGCTGCCCGACGAAGGGCCTCAACTTCGACGAGAAGACATTGAAGTTCATGGACGCCAACGGCGACGGCCACTTGCGCGTGAGCGAGGTGCTTGCCGCGCTCGAGTGGATGGACTGCCGCATCGCCGACATGTCGTCGATGCTCGCCGACACCGACGTGGCGAAGCTCTCGAACTTCTCCGACACCGACGACGGCCGCAAGCTTCTTGAGACCGCGAAGGCACTGCTCAAGGCCATCGGAAAGCCCGACGCCACCGAAATCACGCTGGCGGACGTTTCCGCGCGCCAGGCCTCGTTCCTCGCCTCGGACTTCAATGGCGACGGCGTTCTCGTCCCCAAGGCCATCAAGAGCGAAAAGGGCGCCAAGCTTTGCGCCGACATCATCGCCACGACGGGCGGCACCGACGACCGCAGCGGCGCCAAGGGCGTCGACAAGGCCGTCCTCGAGTCATTCCTCCAGGCCTGCCAGGACCATCTTGCGTGGATCGAGCGTGGCCGCGCCGAGGCCGCGACGCTCCTGCCGCTTGGCGACGGCACCGCCGCGGCAGTTGCTGCCACCGAGGCTGTCCGCACGAAGGTCGAGGACTACTTCCACCGCTGCCGTCTCGCCGCCTTCGACGAGGCCGCCGTGAAGCCCCTCAACCGCGGCGAGGCCGACTACGCCGCCGTTTCGCAGGACGACATGGCAAAGGGCGCCGATGTCATCGCCACCTTCCCGCTTTCGCGCATCGAGGCTAACGCCCCGCTCCGCCTCCGCGACGGCGTCAACCCCGAGTGGTCCGCCAAGATCGCCGATTTCGCCGACAAGGCCGTCAAGCCGCTTCTCGGCGACGTCGAGTCGATTACCGAGGCCGACTGGCGCAAGATTTGCGCAGCCCTCGCGCCCAACATCGCCTGGACGGGCGCCGTTGGCGGAGCCTGCGTCGCCTCGCTCGGCGAAGCCCGCATCAAGGAGGCCCTGGGCGATACCGCCTCGAAGGACGAGATTCTCAAGCTCATCGCCAAGGATCTTGAAGGCGCCGCCGAGATCAACAACCTCGACAACCTCGAACGGTTCGTGCGCTACCACGCGGGACTCAACCGCTTCCTCAACAACTACGTCAATTTCTCCGACTACTACAACCCCGACCGCAGCGAGATCTACAGGGCCGGCAAGCTCTACATCGACGGGCGCGTCTGCAACGAGTGCGTCTATGTCGCGGACGCCGGCGCCCACTCGGCGCTCGCCGCCACGAGCAAGATTTTCCTTGCCTACTGCGACGTCGTGCGTCCGCAGACGGGCGAGAAGCGCACGATTTGCGCCGCTGTCACCGCCGGCTTCGCCTCGTCGCTCTGGGTTGGCCGCAACGGCGTCTTCTACGATGCCGCGGGACTCGACTGGAACGCGGTCATCACGAAGATCTGCGAATGCCAGATCAGCCTCAAGGAGGCTTTCTGGTCGCCGTGGTTGAAAATCTGCGACCTCATCAGCGACCAGATCAAGAAGTTGCTCTCCTCGAAGGAGACGGCCATGATGGGCTCGGCCTCGGCGAAGGTCTCGACGATTGGCGAGGCCCCCGCGACGCCGCCGCCCGAACAGAAGCGCGACGGGGCCGCGATGGCGTCGTCCGTCGCCGCGATTGGCATTGCCCTCGGCATCATCGGCACGGCGATCGGCGGGCTTCTCTCGGCGCTCAAGGGCGTGCACTGGTGGCAGGGCGTGCTGGGCGTCGCCGCCATCATCCTGATTGTCTCGGGCCCCGCGGTGCTGCTGGCCTGGTTCAAGCTCCGCTCGCGCGATTTCGCGCCGGTACTCAAGGCCTGCGGCTGGGCCATCAACAAGAAGATGCTCATGCCGATGCGTCTTGGCCGCATCTTCACGCACGAGGCCGTCGTGCCCGATGGCTCGAAGATCAACATGTCCGACCCCTACGTGGAGAAGCACACGCTTCGCAACGTGCTGCTCGTCGTCCTTGTTGTCGTCGCGTTTGGCGCGTGGGTCTGGAAGTGGCACAACAACTGGCTGCCGAAGAGCTGGCAGCGCGAGCAGACTTCCAGCGAATGCGTCGAGGGTGTCGCCGAAGAGGCCGCCACCGGGGCGGCGCCCGCCGAGGCCCCCGCCGCCGAGGAGGTGCCCGCGCCTGCCGCGGACTAACGCAAGGCAAGACCCCGTGCGCCAGGCGGCGCACGGGGCCAAAGGTTGGAATATGAGCGACGACAAGTCCAGGTTCGACTACCGGTACGCCGTGGCCAACACGGAGGTGGTGCTGGCGCCGAGGAAGAGTATCGAGACCTTCGGCAACACCATCATCAACTACTCGCTTGTGGCCGAAATGATGGATGAAGTCGGCAAGATTCGCGTGCGCGAGGGCCGCATGCAGGCTTCGCGCCCGCAGATTATCACGCCTTCGGCCTATTCCAACCTCATCATGGAGGGCTTCGGGAAGGAAGCCGAGAAGTACCTGTCCTGGTTGCGCGACCACGAGGACGACATCCGCATCCTCCAGTATGGCTATTCGCTCAAGCAGGAGGCGTTCAGCGAGGAGATCGTGACCGGTTCGCTGGAGTCGGTCGTCGACCGCGTGAAGAAGAACGCCGAGGGGCGGAACGATCCGTTTTCAGCCGTGGTCAAGGGGGTGGACAACCCCTGGGACGTCTGCCTCGTGCGGCTTTTCTGGGTTGTGACGCGCGCGTCGGTCGCGGACAACGTCCGCGAACTCAACGAGCGCAAGATGTTTGAGCTTGAGGCCGGCATTCCCTACGCGGTGCGCGAGGAGATCGAGAAGGCCTTCGCGGCGGCTTCGAAGGATCCGTCGCTGGTGAAGTCGCTGGGCGCGCTGCTCAAGCGCCATGGCGTCTTCGACCATTACCAGGACCGTTTCTTCGCGCTTGTCAGGCATTAGCCGTTCCCCCCGCGCGGGCTTTGCGCGGCACAGGGTGTCGGGGCCGGAGTTTTCATTTTCGTCAACCGTCTTCCAATGGACGACCAAGGGAAAAGTCAGGAAATCGACGAGGATGCCGAGTTGATGCTGCGCGTCAAGGACGGCGACGACAGTGCCTTCGCCCGGCTTGTCGAACGGCACCAGAAACCGCTTTTGAACTTTTTCCACCGTCTTTGCGTTAATACTACTGACGCGGAAGACATGGCCCAGCAGACCTTCATCCGCCTCTACCGCTACCGGTCGACCTACGAGAAGACCGCGAAGTTCACCACTTACTTGTATCTTTTGGCGAGGCAGGTGAGGGTGGATGAGGTGAGGAAGCTGATCAGGCTGCAGAAAATACGCGACGGCGTCAAGGCCGAGGTTGAGCTTCGTGAGTCGCTGCCCCAGAAGGAAGAGCCATTCGGCTTGGCCGACGACCTCCAGACGGCACTCGCGCAGCTTTCCGAGGCGCACAGGGAAGTCGTCGTGCTCGGCATGCTCCAGGAGCTCCCCTACCAGGAGGTGGCGGAGATTCTCGGCGTACCGGTGGGAACGGTCAAGTCAAGGATGCACCACGCCCTCCGCGAGTTGAAGGTCCTTTTGGAAAAATGAGCGCAGACGGTGACAAAATTGAACTTGACGAATCCGCGCAGCGCGCGGCGTGGAGGCGGTTGACGCAAGGCATGTCGCTTGGCGAGGCCGAGCCTTCGCCAGACTTCGCCGAGCGCGTGAGGCTCGCGGTGGATGACACCGTCGAGGAGGCGCAGCGTGACGAGTGGAAGAGGCTTTCGCGGGGAGTCGCCCTGCGCGAGGCGACGCCTTCCGCAGATTTCACGGCGCAGGTCCTGCGCGAAGTCCGCCGGGAACGGCGTCGGCTTGTCTGGGCGTCGTTCCTTTCCCCGCGCAATCTCGGGCGTATCGCGGCGGCGGCCGCCGCCGTCGCGCTCTTCGCCTTTGTCGTGCCCGAACTTGCGGGAGGTCGTGCCGGGCCTTCGGAGACGAGGGTGGGGCCGTATGCCGACAAGCCAGAAGCTTCCGCCGATGCCCTGGCCGAAGCCGATGCCGCCGCCGATTGGCTTGCCGCGCGCCAGCAGGCGGATGGATCTTGGTCGCCCGCCGTCGCCGGCGGCAACGAGGCCTTCCGCCCTGCACTCACGGCCCTGGCCCTGATGGCGCTCGAACGCCACGCGCCGCTCCGCCACAAGGCGGAGATAGACAAAGCCGTCGCCGCGCTTGAAGCAATGCAGGGCGCGGATGGTTCATTCGGAACGGACCGTTCCTCGCGCCTCTACAACCACGCCTTTGCCACTTTCGCGCTTCTTGACCACGCGGCCCAATCGGGCGGGGGGATGTCTCCGGCCGCTTCCAGGGCCATAGACTTCGCCATTGCCAGCCAGAACCAGCTTGGTGCCTGGGGGTATTCCCGGGACGACGGCGGAAACGCCGCGCTGACGGTCTGGGAACTCGGCATTTTGCTCAAGGCTCGCAAGGCGGGGTGGGATGACGGGCGCGGCGGCCTGCGCCGTGGGCTCGCCTGGCTCCGCCGACAGGGGGCGCAGGGGCTCCTTGACTACCGCGAGGCAATTGACCGCCAGAATTCACAGGCGTCCGGGGGCGTTATGCTCACGATGCTCGCCACGGACGAAATCGTCGCCGCAGCAGGCGACTACCCGGCGCTGGGGGCCGTCGCCGGCAATGTGCGTGCCTCGTGCGACGCGGCCTACGGGCGGTTTGCCGTCCGCAACCTTGCCGAAGCCGACGCCGCGACGGCCATTCTTTGCGGAACCTTTTTCAACCGTCGCGAAATCTACCCGACGGTACTCGCCCTCCTTGGCGTCGCGCGCAAGTAGCCTGACCGCCGGCGGCTCTTGGCGAGGAAGCGGACAATAGAAGCACGGATATCCGTGGAACTTTCTCTGTGATTTGTGGTATAATGTTCCACGGATGAAAGAATGTCGGTGTGACGAAAACGAAGAATGCTGTTCATGTGACGATGATTACTGCGAATGGCCTTGCGCACAACGGCTACTGGGGAATTGCGCAATCAGAAGTTACGCTTGATGATCTCTTTGCGGCGGCTGGCGAATAAGGGGCAGTGATGTCGCGATCGGGGCGGGGAGACTGTTCCTTGACGAATTGTGGTATGATTGTAGCCTATGGAAGACATTCTCGGAAAACTCAACGACGAACAGCGCGAAGCCGTCACGGCGACGGAAGGGTATGTGCGCGTCGTCGCCGGCGCGGGCTCGGGAAAGACGCGCGCGCTTTCGCATCGCTTCGCCTATCTTGTCGGCGTCATGGGCGTTTTGCCGTCGCACATTCTCTGCGTGACCTTTTCCAGCAAGTCGGCAAACGAGATGCGCCAGCGCATCCACGCCCTCACGGGTGACAACGACACGGGCTACATCAACACCTTCCATGGCTTCTGCGTGTCGATTCTGCAGGAGGACAGCCACGCCGTCCAGTACCCGAAAAGTTTCCTCGTCCTTGACAACTCCGACATCGACCAGATGCTCAAGGCCATTTATGCGGAACGGGGGCTTTCACTCCGCGACATGACCTTCTCCGCGGCGCGCGACATGATCGAGATTCGCAAGACGATCACGGACAAGGAGTATTACCGCGATTTGGCGGCGATGACCGCCGACGAGCTGAAAGCCAAGTACGAGGCGTCGGCAAAGCCCCGGGACATCATCTTCTACGGCTACCTCTACCAGGAGAAGAAATGCTTCGGTCTCGACTACAACGACTTGATTGTCTTCTCCCTGCATATTTTCGACGAATTTCCCGAAATACGGCTCAAGTGGCAGAAGCGCCTGGAATACATCATGATCGACGAGTTCCAGGACATCGACCCCTTGCAGTACCGCCTTATGGAGGCGCTCTGCGGCTACCACCGAAACCTTTTCGTGGTGGGCGACCCCGATCAGACGATCTACACCTGGCGCGGCGCCAGCGTCCGCTACTTGCTTGATTTCGACCAGAAGTTCTCCCCGTGCCAGACCATTGTGATGGCGCGGAACTACCGGTCGACGCCGGAAATCCTCGCGGCCGTGAATTCGCTGATCTCGAAGAACGCCGAGCGCATTGACAAGTCGCTCCTGCCCGTCCTGCCCGAAGGCGAAAAACCGCGATATTTCCAGGGGCGGACCTCCGAGGAGGAGGCTGCCTGGATCGCGGACTCGATCACGGCCCTCCATGCGCGGGGGACGCCCTTCGCGGACGTCGCCGTGCTCTACCGGGCGCATTACGTGACGCGCGCCATCGAGGACGCGTTCCTCAAGGCAGAAATCCCCTACACGATTTTCAGCGGCGTCCAGTTCTTCGACAGGGCCGAGATCAAGGATGCCCTCTCGTACCTGAGGCTTGTCGCCTACCGGGACGACCTTTCCTTCCTGCGGGTCGCCAACACGCCCAGGCGGAACATCGGCGACAGGCGCATGGCCTTCCTCAAGACCGTCGCCGAGGAAAACCGCATTTCGCTCTACGAGGCGCTCACGCGCTCGCTCGACGCCGACATCTTCAAGGGGACGCAGGCCGCCGACCTGGTGGCGCTTGTCGAGGACTTCGGCGCCACGTATTCGTCGCGTCCCGTTTCCGAGACGCTACGGGAGATTCTCGACGCCAGCGGCTACGAGCGCATGTTGCGGACGGAAGGCAGCCAGACGCGGCTCGACAACCTCGCGGAGCTTCGCCAGTCAATCTTCGACTACGAAACTTCCTGCGGCGAGGAATGCACCCTCGAGCACTACCTGTCGCATGTCGCGCTCTTCACGAACCGCGACGCCGGGCCCGTCCGCGACAGCGTGAAGCTCATGACCGTGCACACCGCCAAAGGCCTTGAGTTCCCGCATGTCTTCCTCGCGGCGATGAACGAGGGAATATTCCCGTCGAAGAAGACCGACTCCCGGAAGGGGATGGAGGAGGAGCGCCGATTGGCCTTCGTGGCGATGACGCGCGCGGAGCGGAGTCTCGCCCTCACGTCGGCGGGCGGGCGCAATTTCGATGGTTCGCCGCGCTATCCGTCGCGTTTCGTCTTCGACATCGACCGGAGCTGCATGGACTACGTGGTGGAAGTCCGAGACGAACTCGTCAAGGAGGTGCGCGAGTACGCACGGCTTCACGACAAGTTTTCGGAAGCGGGGAAAACGACGGCTGCGGCGCGGTTCCAGCCCGGGGACCGCGTCCGCCATCCCGTCCTTGGCGATGGCGAAATCATTTCCGTGGACGAAGAAAAATCGGCCTACGAAATCCGCTTCGACCATTTGCCGACCCCGCGCGTCGTCTCATTCCGCATCGCCCTTGCGCGTATGCAGCCGTAAGGCCACGGGATTTAGAACTGGGCCTTGAGGTAGACGAGGAGGAAGTGGTCGATGTACTGGCGCATGGCCAGGACTTCGCCTTCGAGCGTAAGGCTGAGGTACTTGCCGAGTTGCTTTTCGTATTTCCCGGAAATGGCCCATGAACGATGCCAGCCGGTGTCCTTGTCTTCGGCGATGACGAACTGCATCTTTTCCTGGACGACCGTATGCGTTGTCTGGACGCCGTCGACGACTTCGGTGACTTCCTTTTCCTCGAAGACGGGCTGTTCGTAGGCGCGGTCCTCCCGGCCTTTCTCGCCCTGCATGCCGGCCATGATCTTCAGCGAGAGGTTGTAGCCGTCGCGCGCCTGCTGGTAGCTGAAGACGCCCATCAGCCTCTGGTCCCAGTAGGGCGTCCAGTAGAAGTCCGAAGGTTCGCTTGTGGTAACGACCTGGTAGGTGAAGCCCATCCAGATGCCGAGTTCGCGGCTGGTTTCCCAGAGGGAGTCGAAGGAGGCGTTGAACATCGCGTTGTCATCCTCGTAGGTCCAGTACTGGCCGTGGGCCTTGATGAACCAGGCGTCTTCCGGCTTCCACTCGGCATTGGCCGCGGCGCTGTCGTAGACGATGTTCTTGACGGCCGAGGAGACAAACCCCCGGTCGTAGAAGAAGTTGAGGTAGAGGTTGTCGCCGGGGTTGAAGGAGGCTCCCACCGTGATGAGCGTGCATTCGTCGTCGCCGTCGAGGTGGAACTTGTGCTCGTTGAGGTGGTCCTGGAGGTTGGTGTAGTAGCGGTCTTCAAGCTGGCGCGAGAGCTGCCGCTTGGCGCATCTCCCGACAGAGGCGGAAAGCACGGCCCCGCTTTCAAAGCGGTGGGTGAGCTGGAGCCTCCACTCCTCCACTTCGGCCTTGAACTTGTAGATGCTCTCGGCGTAGGGGACGTTGGTCGTCACCTGGGCGTTCCAGTGCGGGCGGACGGTCTGCTCGAGGTCGGACTGGAAATATTCGCCCGAGAAAGTCGTGTTGTTGTTGAGGTTGAGTCCGGCCCGGGCGCCAAGCCTTTGGATTTCAATCTGGTCATTGGCCTTGGTGTGGCTGTATTCAACGCCGACGAAGGGGTCTTGCAAGGCGATCCAAGGGTCGACAGAACCTTCCTGGACGTCGCCGTCTGTTTCCCAGGTTTTCTGCTCGATTTCCTCCTTGTCGAGACCGGCCTCCCTGGCTGCGGCGATGAGTTCGGGGTCGGTAATGGCGTCTCCGTTCTCATCGACAAACTGTGCGTCGCGCTCGACCTTTTTGGTCTCGGCTTCCGCCCCCTCCGCGACAAGCGTCTTGAGCTCGCGGTTGGGCTTGTTCTGGAAATGGGCGTGGAGTTCTGTTTCGATTTCGTTGCAGAGTTCCTCGGGGTAGCCGTCGCGCCGGAGGACGTCGAGCATCGCCGTGGCGAGGTTGGGGCGGTTCATGAGCATGGCGATTTCTGCGCGGAGCTTGCGGGCCACGAAGACAGGGTGGTATTCGTAGGCGTGGCGGACAAGGTCGGCGCCCTCGTCCGTCCAGGCCGGCTGGTAGCGGCGGGCGCAGAGGAGGTTGTCGCCCGAAACGGTGTAGCCCGTCTCGCTCTTGGCGAAGCCGAGCTGGTAGGAGCGGGCGGATTCCGAAAGAATGCTCATCGCGGGCGCCCTGAGGGCGGTGAGGTTGCAGGCCTCCTCCTGGCCGATGTCGCCATAGGGGTAGGCGACCATGGCGATTTCGGAATCGTCGTCGCCCAGTTCCTTGCGGAGGATGCGGCGGCTTTCGCGGAACTCGTGGCGCATGCGGCGGTCCCACTCGTTCATCGACTCCTGGCGGTTTTTCTTTTCAATCCAGAGGCGGTTGACGAGGCTGTTCCGGACGTCCTTGCCCTCCGGGTCGACGGGCTTCTTCAAGTAGGAGGCGTAAAGTTCGCTTCCGACGATCCAGTTGCCGCTTGCCGCGGCTTCGCGAAGCTCCTCCCAGCCTGCGCGGGAGGGGGTGTATTCCTTCACGGGCTCGGTCGGCGTGAAGATGCCGAAGGGAACGCCGACGTCGCGCGCCACGTCGGTGCCGAGCACGAGCGAGGAGCGGAGGTCGTCGTCGAAGGTGATGGCGAAGTACTTGAGGGGCTTGGTGATCTCGTCGGTTCCGGAGCCGCGCTTCTTGAATTTGCGCGTGCCGGTCAGACTCCAGCGGAAGTAGTCGACGAGACGCGCCGTAAGCGGCGGGTCTTCTTCGACGTCGGCCGTCGGACGGGATTCGCCGGGCTTGAGGCCGACGAGATCCGGGATGTCCGTGGGCGAGACGAGCTGCCAGCCTTCGCGCTGGAGGGCCGTGATGTGCTCGTGGAGGCGGCGGACGCTGGTCACGGGCGTCCAGTCGCTTTCCGTGAGGTCGTGGTAGAGCAGGGTGAGGACGCATCCCTCGCTGGCGGCGGCCTCCATTTTGTCGAGTTCCTTCAGGGCCTCGGCGTAGTTGCCTTGCTTGACGTCGATGCGGGCGCGGTAGTAGTAGGCCATCGGGTCGCTGGCGTCCTGGTTGACGTAGCGGTCGGCGAGAATCTGGCGGGCGTCGCCAAAACGGAGGTCGTGGAGCGCGATTTCATAGAGGATCATCTTCGCGCGCGAGTTGTGCCGGTTGTGGTTTTCAAGCACGTCGACGGCGATGGAGTGGGCGTGGGCGTAGTGCTCGGCCTGGAGGAGGCGCTCGGCGTAGAGGACCTTGAAGCCGACGTTGCTGGCGTCGTTGGTGATGGCGCTGGCCATCAGGCCGAGGATGAAGCTTTCGCTGAAAGAGCCGGGACTGCGCTGGTTGATGAGGTGGCAGCGGGTGGCGAGCCGCATGTTGAGCGCGGCCTTGGCGGTTTCATCCTCGGTTTCGTCGATGACGGCCTGCAGGGGGGCGATGTCAAGTTGCCCGTCGATTTCGGCGATGTCGGCGCGCAGGTTCATGGCGCCTGAGTGCGAGGGGTCGATTTCAAGAATTTCGACGCAGAGCTTGTCGGCGGTTTCGAGCTCGCCGACGCGGAGCTCGAGGACGGCCTGCTCGTACATGAACTTGGGGTTGCCGGGAAGTTCGTCGTTGACATGCCTGTAGATGTCGACGGCCTCGTCGTAGTTGAGGCGCTGCGTCAGGAGCGCGGCGCGGTTGAGCTGCACGTCGAGACGGCCGGGGTCCTGCTCGATCAGCTTGACGAAGACCGCGTCGGCTTCGTCAGCCTTGCCGATGCGCATGAGGTTCTGGGCGAACCAGAATTCGATGTCGTATTGGTCGGGGTTGATTTCAAGGGACTTGCGGAAGTTGGCATCGGCCTCCTCCCAGTCTTGGTGCAGGATGGCGGACTGGGCGAGCAGGGTGTAGGGAAGGGCGTGTTCGGGCATCAGGCGCTGGAAGTATTTCCAGAGCTTGGTGGCTTTCTCAAGCTGGTCCGTCTTGACATAGGCCCAGCCCAGGCCTTCCCAGCCCGGCTGCATCGAGGGGTCGCGCCTCAGGGCTTCCTCAAGGAAGGGGATGGCGGCCTCGTAGTCTTCGTCCTGCGTGAGCATGAGGCCGTGGTAGAGGATGGCCGACTGCTCCGTGACGGAAACGTCGTTCGCCTTTGATTCCGCGATGACGGCCTGGAACTCCGCCTTCATTTCCTCCGTGGCTTCGGGCGGAATCGGCAGGATCTGCTCGGAACTTCGGACCTTGTCTTCCTGGATCAGCGAGATGAGCGTTGGCGGCTCTGCAAGGGCTGTCGCGGCGAAAAACGCCAGCGCCGCGGCGAATAGCGCGCGATCAGAAAGGTGAAGGGGTTTCATAATCTGCTCCAGGTTGACGCGAAGGCGGGGAAAGAGGCCGCAGGCGGAGTTCCGCCTGCGGCGGGACAGGGGCTACTTCTTGCCCCAGTAGGTTTTCAGCAGCTCCTGGGCGACAAGCTTGCCGCCGGCCGGCGCCAGGTGGACGCCGTCGGGGTCGCGGACGGAGAGGGCCTCGCCAGTAAGCGACATCTTGTATTGCGAGTACTTGCCGGGGCGCGTGGAAAGAACCTTGGCCATGTCGAAGACCTGGACCTTGTCCTTGCGCTCCTCCTTGAGCGCTTCGGCGATGACAATCTTGCGGACGAGCGCGGCATGCTCCTGGTGGGCGACGTCCTTCATGTCGGGCGGGAGGAACCAGACGACCGTGTCGAGCTTGGCCGCGATGAACTGGTCCATCACCGCGCCGACAAGCTTGGCGTACTCGGTCTCCCAGCGTGCCGCGTCGGTGTAGTTGACGATGCCGTCTTCCGTTTCAAGCGCCTGGCGGTCGTTGGTGCCGAGCGCGATGAAAACCATCTTCGGGCTGTTGGTGGCGATGAGTTCGTCGATCTTCGCGTTCCAGTTGAAAACCGACTTGCGGACGAGTCCCGATCCCAGCGACGAGAAGGCGACGGCGGGGGTCACGCCGGCTTTCTTGAACTCCTTTTCGGCCTGGGCGCCGAGAATCTTCATCATCGAGTCGCCGATGAAGAGGACCGGTGCCGAACCTTCGCCGTGGGGCTCGATTTCCTTGAGGGGGTTGTCGGCGGCCTTGTCGGCTGCGCCCGCGACCATGGCGGCGGAGAGAAGCGCCGCGATTACTGCTTTCGTAGTTTTCATTCTAGGGTTTTCCTTTCAATTGATTCCGCTGAAGCGCGGAAAAAGTCGAGATGCAACGCGCTTGAAAAGCGCGCAACGGGAGTGAGAAGGGTGAGGGCGGGCTTTCGCGCGGGATCGTCGAAGGCCATGTTCTCGGCGGACCGCAGCATGGCCGGCGCGTTGAGGAGGATGGCAAACGCGAGGAAGCACGCGACGAAGACGCGGCTCCCGGTGCGGTCGCGGCCGTTCGTGTGCGGTGTCTGGTTTTCTGTTGTGTCTGCCATGGCGTTAGAACTGGAAGTAGATGAAGGGGGCCACGCCCGAGGGCCCGAGGCCGAGGACGATGGCGAGGAGAATGGCGGCGATGAGGGCGCGGAGGCACGGGTTGAGCCTGGAGAAGGCCGCCCAGACCTTGCGCGGCGTTTCGCCGTCGAGAAGCTGGAGCGCGAAACCCGAGGCGAGGAGGACGAGCGCCGTCACGGAGAACAGCTTGGCGGGCTCGCCGGTGTTGGTGAAGGCCGAGAAGACGCCGCGCACGGTGGCGAGCCCCTCGGCGTCGCTGGCGCCGGCCCTGAAGAAGATCCAGGCGAAGACCACGACATGGAAGGTGACGAGGCCGCGCAGGAACTTGACGGCGCGGTTTTCGGGAGGGGCGTCCTTGGGCCGCTTCTTGTTGAAGGGGCGTTCGATGACCTGGGCGACGCCGTGGATCGCGCCCCAGAGAATGTAGGTCCAGCCCGCCCCGTGCCAGGGGCCGCCGAGCAGCATCGTCATGACGAGGTTGCGGTGGATTTTCCACTTCGCGCAGCGCGAGCCGCCCATCGGGATGTAGAGGTAGTCGCGGAGCCAGGAGGAGAGCGATATGTGCCAGCGGCGCCAGAAGTCCTGGAAGGAGGTCGCGATGTAAGGGGCGCGGAAGTTCTCGGGGAACTTGAAGCCGAGCAGCAGGGCGCAGCCCGTGGCGATGTCGGAGTAGGCCGAGAAGTCGCAATAGATTTGGATGGCGTAGCCGTAGCAGCCGAGGAAGGCGTCGAACGTGCCGTAGTCTTCGGGAAACTGGAAGAACGGGTCGGCCAGGTGGCCTGCGAGCCAGTTGGCAACGACCATTTTCTTGAGAAGTCCGCCCAGGACGAGCGTGGTGGCGCGGCCGGTGTCGATCGGCAGCGTGCGGGCGGGAAGCGCCTCCATTTGGGGGAGCAGGTCGCCCGGACGCGCGATGGGGCCGGCGGCGAGCTTGGGGAAGAAGGAGAGGTAGTTGGCGAAGTCGAGGTACGAGGCCGCGGGACGGCACTTGCCCCAGGCGACGTCCGCCACGTAGCTGACGGCCTGGAACGTGTAGAACGAAATGCCGACCGGCAGGACGATGGACTGCACGAAGGGCAGGGCGCGCTCGTTGAAGTCGAGCAGGGCGTCGGTCGCGCCGAAGGCGTTGCAGATTGGCACGGCGAGCGGCAGGGCGATCTGCGTGAAGATGAAGCCCGTGTACTTGAAAAAGGCCAGGGCCGCCAGGTTGATCGTCACGGCAACGACGAGAAGCGTTTTTTTACGCCGGGGGACTGGAGCGGCGTCGATGCGCTTCGCGAGGAAGTGGTTGAGAGCTGCGGAGGCGAGCATCATCGCCGCGAAGTCGCACCGCCACCAGCAGTAGAAGAAGACGCTGGCGGCGAGCAACACGACCTTGCGCGCAAGGGATCGCTCGGGAAGCGACCAGTGCAGCGCGTAGACGACGGCGAAGAAAACGGCGAAAACTGTTGTTGGAAAAAGCATCTGTTACGGATTCCGTCTATTTTGCCCCGGCTTCGGCCTTGGCGGGTTCGGAAACGGCCTCGACGACAGTGTCGACGGCCTTTGAAACGGTGTTGACGATCTTGGTGACGATGTTTGTCGCCGCAGGTTGCCCCGTCTTTTCAGCCGCGGCCTCTTCTGCCGTCGCTTTGGGAGCCGCCGCTTCGGGCTGCGCGGCAACCTCGGCCTTGCCTGCGTCGTCCGTTGGTTTCTCCTCCGCAGTCGCTTTTGCCTGGGCCAGTTCCGTGGCCGTTGCGTCAGGACCCTTTTCACCGATGGCGTAAGGCGGGGTCTTCCCGGTATCGTCGCCAAAGGTCTGGCCCGCTCCTTCCGCCGCGTTGAATTCCGCGGCGGCGACTTCGTTGGTGAGCATCACAAGCAACGGGATGCAGCTCGATGCGTTGAAATTGGGCTTCCAGGTGGAAAGCTCCGAGAGGGAGACGTTCCATTCCTGCTGGTTGGGCTGGAAGAGGACGCTGCCGCGCTGGACCTCGCGGACGACGGCCTCTTTCGCCGCTTTTTCGCCCTTCTGCGGCCAGATGGGGTTCTCCGTCTGGATGACGATGAGTTCGGCGGTCGTCTCCTCGATGAGGTCGGTGACCTTCTCGAACCAGTCTTCGTGCGGCATGTTGCGCACCATGAGAACGAGGCCCGAGAGCCTGTGCTCGACGATGATCTTGACCAGCATCTCGGGATTGATGTCGGAGTAGTAGTCGAGCGCGACAATCGGGACGAACCGGATGCGGTGGTAGGAGCAGAACATCCTGTACTGCATGAGGTCGACGAGCGGCGTGGAGAGGACGACGCCGTCTGAATTCTGGATGAAGAGAACAGGCGACAGGGCCGAAATGCGGCGCGAGTAGGGGCGGATCTTGTCGAGCTTCGCCGCGATGACTTCGGGGTCTGTTTCGCGCATCAGGACGACCGTGGGTGAAATCGGGCCCGCCGAAATGCGCCCGATGCGGGCGCGGGCGATGCCGAGCTCGGGGGAGAAGGGGGCGATCGACCACCAGCCGTAGGCGATGTACTCGGGGATCTTGAGGGGCGTCGAGAAGGCCTGCTTGCCGTCGATGAGGCCGATGGCGCCGTCGCCGCGGACTTCGAGCCTGAGCTTGATGTCGCCGGCGGGGCGGATCCAGGCGACGCTGTCGCTGGAGCGGACTTCGCCGTCGTACCACGTCTGGATGCGGATGTAGCCGTCGCCGTCGAAGCCGAAGCGGATCATCGAGCGCGAGGAGCGGCGCGCGTAGAGCCAGAAGGCGCCGACGGATTCGCCGAGGGTGACCTCGATGAAGCCGTCGCGCATGAGTTCCGACTTCTTCAGGCGCAGGTAGGCTTCCGACATGTCGGAGGCGGCCTTGAGGTCGTAGGTGCCGGCGATGTAGGTGAGCGGCGTGCCGAAGGCGATCCAGTTGTCGGAGAGGCGAGAGGCGTCGAACTTCTCGGCGATGGAGTTGGTGAAGGGGAGGAAGCTCGAGTAAAGCGTGCGGACCGACTCGTTGTCGTCGTGGCTTGCCGTGTCGCGGATGAAGTCGAAGAAGACGCTTGACTCGGGGATGGTCAGGAGTTCGGCGGATTCGATGTCGTGGCCGAAGCCCAGGAGCTGGGTGTTGCCCCGGGTTCCGATGTCGTGGAGCTCGTGCATGTTGCGGTAGCGGTCGCGGGGGTCGTCCAGGAGCCCCTGGAGGGTGAGGCGCGAGCGGATGTCGGAAGGCGAATTGGTGATGATCGAGCTGAGGATTTCGCGCCCGGCCTCGCGCTTGCCGTGGCGGTCGAGCCAGAGGGCCTGGGCGATGGCGATGTCGGCATTTTCAGGGAAGGCGCGCGCGTAAGTGTCGAGGAGCGCTTCGGCCTCTTCTGTGCGGCCGGCGGTTTCGAGGAGCTTTGCGCGTTCCACCATCAGCTGGATTTGGCCGGGTTCGAGGGCGAGCGACTGCCCGTAGGCGTCGGCGGCGCGTTCGGTCTCGCGGAGACGCGTGTAGGCGTTGCCCAGGAAGGTCCAGGCCTCGGCATTGCGCGGCTCCTTCTCCTGCCACTTGGCCCAGAAGTCGGC
The DNA here is from genome assembly GCA_045627605.1 of Kiritimatiellia bacterium. Classification (GTDB taxonomy): domain Bacteria; phylum Verrucomicrobiota; class Kiritimatiellia; order RFP12; family JAAYLN01; genus RGIG5952. Next base: position 40,966 of record JAZQOA010000137.1, read on the forward strand.
GGCGTCGGCGTAGCGGCCCTCGGCGTAGGCCTTGAGACCCTGCTTGCGGTAGAGCGCCGTTTCGGGGAGGGCGTCCGCTTCGCGGGCGTTGTAGTCGGTGAGCTGGTAGAAGAGCGACATGTCCTCGTCGGTCGCGGGCGGCGGCACGATGATGCGCATCAGCGAGCGGGCGGGGTCGATGCCGGGCGGGACGACGGCGTTGTCGTCGACGATGAGCACGTCGGGCATGAGCGCGACGAAGCTTCCGATCGCGGAGAGGTTGGCGACGGCGAGCGGGAAGCGGATGGCGAGGCCCAGCCTGCGCTTGCCAAGCTGTGCGCGGAGCATGCCGATCCAGTCCTTGAGCACGGTGAGCTTGTCGATGGGGAAGTCCGCCGCGTCGATGAAGACGCCGTGGGCGGCGTCTTCAATGAGATGGTCGACGATTTCGTTGATGTTGAGCGAGGCGAGGGCTTCGGCGTCGTGGAGCGTGAGCGAGGGGAAGACGCGGTTGTGGTTGGAGAGCGCGACGATGCCAAGGGCCTGGGAGTCGATTGCCGGGAAGGTAATCGGCGAGGAGGCGTAGACGTCGAGCCACGGCGGGGAGATGATGGTGTAGCGGAAGGCCGTGTCGCCAAGGTGCTTCATGAGGTAGCCGATGTCGCGGTTGAGCGAGGGGACCCAGGTGATGAGCGCATCGACGCGCGACCTGAGGTGCGCTTCCGAAACGTCCACGCGGGCGAGGCCCGCCGGCGGCGCCCAGATGCCGACGCCGACCATTCCGGGCGGGGTGCTCTCGAAGAGAACCGCGCCGCCGAAGAGCAGTTCGCCGTCGAGACGGACGAAGAGCACGTCGTCGCGGAGGGTGACGAGGAGCGAGTGGGCGGAGCGAAAGTCCGAGATGTCCTCGACGGCGTCGGTGGCGATGATTTTCGCGTCGCCGCCGGGGCGGCATTGGCTGACCGAGGCGCGGCCGGCGTCGGTGAGGGCGACGCGGAGCCAGCAGTCGTCGGCCTGGAAGCGAAGATAGGCGTGGAGTTCGCCGCGGACGAGGGTGAAGCGGATGTCGAACGAGCCGTCACGGAAGCTGTTTGAACCGGCAATCCAGGCGCGCGCACCGCCGGAGGCGCCGTCATCGGATTTCATCGGGTCGGTGGCGGGTTCCGCCCGGAGCGTGAAGGCGTCGCGATGTTCCTCGAAGATGCCCCAGTCCGGAATCCAGCGGCTGGGCGTAATCGTACTCTCCGTGCGGCTGCGGCCGGCCTCGGCCGGCCAGGAGTTGTCAAGACGGGTTAGCAATTGCTCGGCGGTCCAGTGCGCCGGAACCTGCAGGCGGTTGATGCGGCGACGGTCGGTGCCGGCGTCGTTGAGCGCGTTCATGTTGAGGATGAAGCCGAGGTCGTACAGGTCGGCGACGGCCTTGAGGTTGGCCTCGCGCAGGATGTTGTTGTTCTCCTCGTACTGGCCGTAGTTGCCGTTGGGGAAGAAGAAGGCGATGGGCTTGATGCCGAACCACGACTGGAACTCGGCAATGGAATTGGTGTGGTCGTTGGCGATGCGCGCGGTGAATTCCTCGAACTTCTCGTGGCGGTCCTCGTTTTTGAGCCACATCGGCGAGGAGAAGAAGAGCGCCTCGCGGCCGTGCGAGCTGGCCACGATTGTTTCGGGACCGAGATAGGACTGGTCGGCGAGCTCCCAGGTGGCGTCGAGCACCATGCCCTTGAGGTAGGGCTTGAGCAGGACGTCCTGGTTGTTTTCCTTCACGGGCTTGGGCAGGACGCCCATGACGGCGTGCCAGCGCAGCTCCGCCAGCATCTCGCGTGTTTCGAAGTAGGTGCTCTTGTGGCAGTTCTCGAAGGTGACCAGGACGGCTTTTTCCGGCAGCCGGGCGTTGTCGTAGTAGAAGGCGCGGACGTCTTCAAGGGTGATCGGGTGGTAGCCGGCGTTCTTGAGGGCCTCGAGGTGGGCGCGGAAGGTGGCGGTCGGAATCAGCGGGCTGCCAGGATCGGGTTCCGCGGCGACGCCCTCGTAGGAGATGGCGACGAAGCATTCGGCGCGGCGGTCGGAGGGGAGACTGGCGGTGATGGCCTTGTTGTGCATGCGCCAGTACATGCGCGAAAGCGGCGCCCAAAGGGCGACGCCGAGGCACAGGAGGCCCAGCAGCAGGAGCCAGGCGCTGACGTTGCGGTCCTTGGCCATCGCCCGCGGGCGGGTCCAGGCGGAAGTCTTCTTGAACTCGTCCGCCTTCTTCTGTTCTTCTTCCTCGGAAGTCGTTTTCTTTTCTTCTGCCATGTTGCATTTCCTCCCGGCTCAATGAGCCTGGTTAGCCGCGCGTACCCCACGCCTTGCCGCGAATGGTGTACATGGCCCAGTAGATCTGCCAGCTGAAAAACAAAATGTAGGAAAGGGTGAAGGCGAAACCCGCCCACCACCACTTGCGGCCCGTCGTCGCGAGGAAGTGCAGCGACCACACGGCGGTAATCGCCATGACGCCGATGAGGAAGGTCTGCGGCGTGACAAGCGCCCTGCCCAGCGCGTAGGCGACGGTGCCGTCGGGCTGCGCCATCGCGAGCTTGTAGGCCTGCATCGGGATGAAGACCAGGGCCTGCAGCATGACGAAAGGCTCCACGAGCGGCATCCACATCATGGCGTACCAGGAAAGCGCCGGCACGGGGTGCTTGCGCCAGATGAACTTGCCGGTCTTCCAGATTTCGCGCAGGTAGGAGCGCTCCCAGCGGGCCTGCTGCCTGATGTACTGCCGCCAGTTCTCCGGGCAGATCGTCGTGGCGAGCGCCTCGTCGTCGTACACGATCTTGTAGTTGCGGAGAATCTGGTTCGTCAGCGAGCGGTCGTCCGCGAAGTTGCCGTGTTCGCCGAGCACCGTGGCGTTGATCCACTTGTCCATGACCGCGAGCACGCAGGTGCGGCGGTAGGCCGAGAAGCAGCCGGGAAGGCAACTCACGACACCGAAGACGCTTTCCGCCGCCTTCATGATCTTGTAGGAGAAGTAGTAGCGGACGTCCTGCAGGCGTGTCAGCGTGTTGACGTCGGCGTTCTCAATGTCGCAGTGGCCCGAGATGCCGCCGACCGAGGGGTCGACGAAGCCCTGCATCAGCTTCTTGAGGGAGCCGGGGAAGACGAAGGTGTCGGAGTCCACGCACACCATGAACTCGCCGCGCGCGAGGAAGGTCGCCACGCCCCAGCCGTGGCAGAGGCCGCGGTTTTTCTCGAAGTTGACGACAACGAGGTGCGGGTGGCGCGTTTGCGCCGCGAGCATGTGGAAGAGCGAGTCGTCCTTCGAGCCGTCGTTGACGCAGACGACCTCGAGCTTCTCCACCGGGTAGCCCGACGAGAAGATGCGCTCAATGGTCTTGCGGATGGCTTCGCCCTCGTTGAAGCAGGGGACGAGAACCGTCACGGTCGGCTCGTAGCCGACGTCGCGCGGGGCATGGTAATAGGCCGCGAAGAGAAAGCGCGTGATGACGAAGAGACCGGCGACGATCGAGTAGGTGGCGACGAGAACGCCCTTGTACCAGAAGTCCGAAATCGAATGGATCTGCTCGAAGACGGCCCATCCGAGGATGAAGACGGCGATCGCGGCGATTAGGCCCGCGATAAGGAGATGGGGCCTGTGGTAGATGTTGTGGATGCGCTGGGCCACTTCCTCCTTCGAGGGCGGCTCCATGGCCTCGGCGAGGTCGCGGTCTTCCTCCGTTTGGTCGAGGGCGCGGCGGCAATAGGGGCAGACCGTCGGCGGCGGGGTGCCGACGGTGCTGATGGAGACGAAGCACTTCGGGCAGCGGCTCCAGTGCGCGTGCACTTTCTCGCCGGAGTAAATGCGGTCGGGGTGCCCCTCCGCGTTTTCCGCGGCGGAATCCTCCATTGAAGGCATTATGCCGACATCGCCGAGTTTGACTTTGTTGGTGCCTTCACTCAACTTGTATGGTTTGAAAAGCGACATTTTTTCCTATGGTTTGACCATAATTTTGTAACTGCTAATATTACCATATTTATAAGAGCAAGTCTATTTTCCCTTGTCAAAAATAAATAAATGAAAGTTGCACAATGTAATGGGCCAGGAAGCAAAGGCATGAAACGGAGGAAGGCGAAGGCATTGAAGAGACCGTCGGATGGGCAACGCCGATCCGTCCCTCCCGCCCCCCGGGGGGCGGGAGGGACGGGGGAAAAACAAGGCGTTCCGGATTCGCGTAGAATGGAAGTGACAATGAAACCATTGAAACGAAAGGGGAACGCCATAAACCATTATACCATCCGCCGTCCCGCGGGCCAACACCTCGACTTCGAGACGCGCCTCCTCCTGGCCCGGAAGTGGAACCCACGCGTGAGGGGGCTGGATGCGAAACTGGGCATTCGCTCGTTCGCGAAGGCGATGGGCCTT
>JAZQOA010000138.1:0-5397 GCA_045627605.1 Kiritimatiellia bacterium
GGGAGCACGGTGGTCGAGGGGTCGCCCAACGCGCTCGCCGCGGTCGCGGCCTACATCGACCTGAACCCCGTCCGCGCGGGCGTCGTGAAGGACCCGAAGGACTACCGCTGGAGCGGCTACGGCGCGGCGCTGGCGGGCGACGCGCGGGCGATGCGCGGCCTTTCGCGCGTTTACTGCGAAAACCCGGCCCCGGGGGACTTCACCGCGAAGTACGCGCCGCAGTACCGGCAGTTGCTCTACCTGAAGGACTCGGACGTCTTCGACGGGGAGGAGGTCAAAAAGGTGATCCGCGAACACGGGAAGCTCCCGCTCCCCGTGCTCCTCCGCTGCAAGGTGGGGCACTTCACGCGCGGCGTGGCCTTCGGCTCCAGGGCGTTCGTCGACGCGGTCTTCGAAAGCCACCGCGGCCATTTCGGCGCGAAGCGCAAGACCGGCGCCCGCGCCGTCGGCTGGTGCCTGGACTGGGGCGGCGAACCCCTCTGCGCCGCGCGCGACCTCAAAAAGTCCCCAGTGTCAATTTCCGCGTAGAAAGGCAATTGCAAATGTGTTGCGGGCGCAAGACTAAGGGACTGTCCCTCAATGCAAGGCAAAAAAACACAATAAAAAGGTGAAAATTATTTTTGCGAAATGACGAGACGCAGGGTGAACGAAGGGGAGGTGGGGATGCTGAAGAGGGCTGCGGATATTGAGGTGCCTGTCGGGAAGCGCGGAAGTGCGTTCGCGACCGTTGCCAAGGCGTCTGAATCGTCCTTCTCCATTTTCAACACGCCGAATGACTTCACCATCTGAATGGCCGACACCACTTTTTTGAGTTCGCTTACCAGCGGATCTGTATCGGCGTAGAGGAAGGCGCAGGGTGAATTGTCTGCGATTTCGGCGTAGGCATCCTTCCAGGTTTTGCCCGTTGCCTTGGGCGAATGTTTCTGCTCTTCAAGGCTTGACAGCGACGAACAAACCGTGAATTCGTTGTGGATTGTGAACATACCCCTCATTATCTTGGGAATGTAGGCCTTCGTCGCGGACAAAAAGCCTTTGGAGTCAATTGCAATTCCCGGAACACAGGCTGTCGCTGCCGGGATGTCGAATGCGAAGAGCTTGGCGCCGAATTCACCCGACGTGAGGTAGAGGGCTGCATCCTCCTTTGAGGATTCGCCCTTTCCGCAGTGGAGAAAATCTACAACCAGGGGCGACACATATTCCGCAGGCAAAAGCAGCATGGCAATGGCGTGGTCTCCGGCCAATGCCGAAACCGTCGAATTGCCTCCTGCCAGCTTGCGTTTGGCTAGTCTGGCAAGCCCCGTGCCTGAAATTTCATCGAGCGAGGCTCCAATATTTGCCGTTATCGTGTCTTCGCCGACATGGAGTGTCAGCGTTGCGTCGTCACCGGCAATCGGGAAAAATGCATCCTGGAGAAAGGCTCTTTGCACCGCGAAGGCGTGACCTGATTCAACGGGTGGTACTTGCGCGGCAAGGCGTGGCGATTCGTGCCGCTCGGGAAAACCCTCGGGATTGGCACCAAGCCTGGCCATGAGGATGTTGCCGCGCATCGCAAGCGAGAGATAAAGGGGGGCGGGGGCGTGCTTGGACGCGACGTTGGTGTAGCGGAAGCCTTCTTTTGCGCGTTCCAAACGGCCAAGCCCGGGCACCCAGTTGAGCGCGAGGAAAAGGCGGAGAAGTGGTTCGCGCATGTGGGCTGGCGAAGCTGCCGCAATGACATATTCGCCGTTTTTCAGCGTGGCTGCTGAAACGAGTTCGTCGGCTATGGCAAGCCGCATTGTCCAATAAACACCGGGGTCGCCTATGATGTCGCGTGCTTCGACGCCGTAAGCGGCGAGGATATGCGAAACGACCGGCGAGCGAAGTTGTTTTTTCCAATTTGAGCGGACGCCTGAATGAACGCCGATGGCGATGGCGTCGTGCGGCAAGGTGGCGAGGGCCTCGTCCATCGTGCCCTTGCAGAGCAGGGCGGCGGCAAAAAGAACTGCGGCGACCAACGCGAGGACGGCCGGAATTACATACCTGATTTTCTTTGCGCGCATAGCCACCGCCTTATGCTGAAAGGCGCGGGGTGGCAACCGCCACTCCACGCCTTGCTTGATGATGGAGCGGGCGAAGGGAATCGAACCCTCGTGTGAAGCTTGGGAAGCTCCTATTCTGCCATTGAATTACGCCCGCAGAAATGATGTAACTATTCTACCTGTAGTTGGCGTTCCTGTCAAGTTTGGATTTGCCGCAAGAAGTTCAGAGGCGCCACTGCCGACAGGGCTGGTGACGCCGTGACTCGCCTAATCGGATGTGATTACGGCGAGAAATTTGGCGGGTTGTCCGTCCAGTGCGCGCATCCCGTGCATCTTCGAGGCGTCAAGGTAGATGGAGTCTCCCTGGCCGAGGATGACGGCGTGGCCGTCGATGATGAACTCAAGCCGTCCTTCGATGACGCGGTCGAATTCTTCCCCGGGGTGCGAGTTGAGGTGGATGTGGTCGTTGTCGACGCTTGGCATCACGGTCACGATGTAGGGCATGACCTTTGCGCCGGTGAAAGCCGAGTTGAGGCTTTCGTAGTGGTAGGCCGAATTACGCTCCACGACAGGGCCCTTGCCGTTTCTCGTCACCGTGTAGAGTTTGGTGTGGGGATTGATTCCCGTGAAGATCGCGAAAGGGTCGGTGTCGAAGAGGGCGGCGAGCTGGGGAATGTCGCCCAACGGGACGTCCTTGGTGCCGGACTCATAGGCGTTGTAGGTCTCCACGCTGATGCCGAGTTTGGCCGCGACTTCCTCAACCGACATGTCGGCCGCGTCGCGCGCCCCGGCGATCCGCTGTGCGATTTGCTCCCTGTTGTTCATGGTGGTCTCCTGTATGGCCCTCCGTGCGGCGAGTCTAGTCGTCGCACGGTTTTTGGGCGGGATGCTTAGATTTTTACGAGGTTGTAGGCGCGGGTGCCGATGCCGATTTTCTCGGCGTGGACGAGCTGGAGGGTCCAGTCCGTCGCAGGTGCGGAAGTCCCCAGGTTGTCGCGGCCGCAGGCCTTGCTTTCGCCAAGCTGGCTGTCGCGATTGGCCTGGGCGGCGTTGACGGCATCTGCCGCCGCTTGGTCGCACGCGACAGGGTCGAACGAGGCGAACATGCCGATGTTGGGCACGATTGGCGCGTCGTTTTCGCAGTGGCAGTCGCAATTGGGCGAGATATCCATCGCGATGTTGATGTGGAAGTTGGGGCGGCCGTCGACGACGGCCTTGGCGTATTCGGCCATCTTTTTGTCGAGGAGCCCGGCGGCGGAGAAGCCGCCTGTGGGCGCGATGGCGTCGACGGGGCAGACGCCAATGCAACGGCCGCAGCCAACGCATTTGGTCTCGTCGATGGCGCACTTCCGGTTCCTGATCGTCGGGGCCCCGTGGGCGCAAATCTTCGCGCAGTTGCCGCAGCCGACGCAGAGCGATGGATTGACGCCGGTCTTGCCGTCGTGGTGCTGTGCCATTTTGCCGGCGCGCGAACCGCAACCCATGCCGAGATTTTTGATTGCGCCGCCGATGCCGCACATTTCGTGCCCCTTGAAGTGGTTGAGCGAGATGACGATGTCGGCGTCCATGACTGCGCGGCCGATGCGGGCGGACTTGAGGAGTTCGCAACCTTCGAGCGGCACTTCGACGTCATCAGTGCCTTTGAGGCCGTCCGCGATGATTACGGGGCAGCCCACGACATACGGCGTGTAGCCGTTGAGCCAGGCCGTCTCGGTATGCTCGATGGCGTCCTTGCGCGACCCTACGTAGAGCGTGTTGCAGTCCGTGAGGAAGGGCTTGCCGCCAAGACCCTTGACCTTGTCGACGACAGTGCGCGCGAAGTTGGGCCTCAGAAAGGCGAGGTTGCCGCGCTCACCGAAGTGTATCTTGATGGCGACGAACTTCCGCGAGAAGTCAATCCCGCCGAACCCGGCCTTGTCGAGAAGCTTGTCGAGCTTTCCGCAGAGCCCGTTGCCGAAAGCCTGCGTGCGCATCGAGGTGAAAAATACGTCTGATTTTCCCGTCATTTTGTATCTCCCTTGCGTTTTGCTGGTTGACTTTACATGTGACGCGTCTTCTACTTGGCGGAGAGAGCCCAGGCGCGGCCCGCATCAAATGCGGCGATGTTCATCTCGTGGAGTTTTTCCGCGAGGTTCGCCTTGATTGCCTCGTGCCAGATGTCGACGGGGAGGTCGAGGTGGGCGCTGAGCACGCCGAGCATCGCGACGGTGCCGGACTTGGGCGAGCCGTACTTGAAGTTGGCAAGGCAGGAGTTGTCGAGGAGGAGGCCGCCCTGCGCAAGACGATGCTTGTTGTTTGCGACCTGGGTCTCGTCCATCACGAGAAGGATGTCGGCTTCGCCGTTGGGGACCATCGGGCTCATGACCTTCGCGCCGTAGCGAATGTCGGTGCCGACGCTGCCGCCGCGCTGGCTCATGCCGTGGACTTCGGCCTTCTTGACGTCGAAGCCGGCCTTGAAGACGGCGTCCGCGAAGATGTCCGAGGCTTTGACGACGCCCTGGCCGCCGAGACCGGCGATGACAATCGACTTGACCTTGGTGCCTTCGCTCTTTTCATCGGTTCCCGGAGCGGGGGCTTCTGTCGCGGGTGCCTCGGGCGGCGGCAGGATCGGCGCGCCAGTCTTGTTTGCCTCGTCGTACTGGCGGATCTTCGGGGCCGCGATAAGGCAGGTGCGGCGGACGATGATGACCCAGAGTCCCCCTTCGTCTTGGGCGCGGTCAAGAAGCGCGTTGAACTCCTCGGGGTGGGCGACGTGGTCGACGACGTGGACGTTGGGGACACCCATGGCCTTCACGACGTCTTCGAGCACCATCTTGTAGGTGGGGGCGTGCTTGAGGTTTCGGCCCGTGGCGGGGTTTTCCTGCATGCCGGTCATCGCGGTGATGGAGTTGTGGAGGATAATGACGACATGGCCGGTGGGCGGCGGGTTGTAGACCATTTCGGCGATTCCGGTGAGACCGGAGTGGACGAAGGTCGAGTCGCCGATGACCGAAACTACGCGCTTCGCTTCCTCGGGCGGGAGGACTTTGCGGAGTCCGAGGCCGACCGTGATGCCGCCGCCCATGCAGACGGTGGTGTCAACAGCCATGTAGGGGGGCATGACGCCAAGCGTGTAGCAGCCGATGTCGCCGGCGACGATTGCCTTGCGGTCGGCGAGAACCTGGTAGGCGCTGCGGTGGGGGCAGCCAGGGCAGAGGGCCGGGGGCTGCCCGGGGGGCGGCGGCGGCTCGGGGTCGGTGACGCCGTCAAGCAGGCGGCGGACGCGGCTGACGCTGAGTTCTCCGAAGCGGTAAATCGCGGCGTTGGGCCTGGCCGCGATGCCCGCAAGCGAACATTGCTCAAAGAGAACGGGGTCGCCTTCCTCGACGACGCGGACCTC
>JAZQOA010000139.1:0-130899 GCA_045627605.1 Kiritimatiellia bacterium
GGTACGCCGAGGATTTCGGCGGCTTCGCGGGCGAGACATGAGCGCATGACGGCCTTGGAGCAGGCGGTGAGCGTGTCGAAGACCTCCTGGGTGATGCGCGAGACCACGTCTGCGGCGTCGGGCGACTTTTCGTTGGCCCGCATCGCCCGGATTTGGAAGGCGACGAGCGAGACGTGGTTGTCGAGAATGGCCTGGAAGGCTTCGGCGCCCTTGTCGCGCAGGATGGAGTCGGGATCCTCGCCTTCGGGGAGGAGCGCCACGTTGACGGGCATGCCGGCGGCGAGGAAGAGACGACCCGTGCGCGTGGCGGCCTTGAGCCCGGCGGAATCGCCGTCGAAGACAAGCAGGGCGCAGTCGGCGTAGGCCTTGAGCAGGGCGACGTGCTCCTCGGTGAAGGCCGTGCCCTGCGAGGCCACGGCGGTGCCGAAACCGCAGGCGTGGCAGCGGATGACGTCGATCTGCCCCTCGCAGACAAGCGCCTCGCGGCGCGGGGCGCGCGTAATGTTGCGCTTTGCGAATGAAAGCCCGTAGAGGACGCGGCTTTTGCGGAAAATCGGCGTCTCGGGGCTGTTGTAGTATTTGGGCGCGTGCTTGTCGTCGGTGAGGATGCGGCCCGAAAAACCCACGACCTGTCCGCCCTGGTCGCAGATCGGGAACATCAGGCGGCCCTTGAACTTGTCGTAGTAGCCTTCGCCGGGATGGTCGGGGCGCGGCGCGCCGAGAAGCCCGGCCTCGACAAGGTCCTCGACGCGGTACTTGTTTTTCCCGGCCCATTCCAGGAGGACGTCCTTGCGCGTCGGGGCATAGCCGATCCTGAATTGCTCGATGGTTTTTGCGTCGAGCTTGCGTTTCGCAAGGTAGGCGCGGGCATGGGCGGCTTCGGCGATGCCGGCGAGGCAGCGCTGGTAGAAACCCGCCAGGTCGTTGTGGATCTTGACGAGCGTCTTGCGGTGCGCGGCCTGCGGGTCGTCAGTCGTTTCAAGGGTGATGCCGCATTTGTCCGCCAGCGCCTTGACCGCCTCGGGGAAGGTCATGCCGTCCGAAAGCATGATGAACTTGAAGACGTCGCCCTGGACGCCGCAGCCGAAGCAATGGAAGGAGCGGCGCGAAGGCGAGACCATGAAGGAAGGCGTCTTCTCGTGGTGGAAGGGGCAGCACGCCTTGAAGTCGGAACCCGCGCGCTTCAACGGCACGCGTTGCGAAATCAAGTCGACGATGTCGGTGCGCGCGCGGATTTCTTCGACAATCTGGTCGGAAAAACGCGGCATGGGGCGTCAGTCCTTTTCGGCGCTTGCCGTGCCCTGGCGGTAGGACGTCGAAATCACCTTTTCCAGGACGGGGACAAGCTTCTGCCCCGTGCGGGATTTGGCCATTGCCGTTGAATCGTAGTTCCTGCCCGTTGCGACATGGGCGATGGCAAAGACGAGAAAGACGACGAGGAGTCCCTTCAGGAGCCCGGTAATGCCGCCGAGGATGTTGTCGACGGGCGGTTGCACGATGACCTGGATGAAGCGGGAGAGCGCGAAGCGCAGGAGCAGGAAGATGATGACGAGAAGGACGACGGCGGCGACAAAAGGCAGGAGTGCCGAGAGCACCCCTCCGTTCCCGCCGACAGTGCCCAGCGCCGACCTCACCCACGGGCACACGCTGAAGGAAAGCTTGAAGGCGATGATTAGCGCGGCGACATGGGCGAGCGTGGTGGAAAAGCCGCGGATGGCGTCCCAGATGATGCAGGTGGCGAGGACAATCACGACGCCGAGGTCGATCCAGGTCGATGTCGGGGTTGCGGCAAGCTGGTCGGAGACGCTGGCGAGAACGAAGGAGGTTGTCATGGCGGACCTCAGGGGGCGAATTTGACGACGGGCAACTGCGAAAGCCATTTCTTGGCGAAGGCGTCGGCGGACTTCCCGGAGGCCTTTGACGCAAGCACGTGGAGTTCGCCGAAAAGCCGGGCCTCGTAGTAGCGGTGCGTTTGCCCGTAGGCGTAGGAAAGGATTTCGTAGGCTTCGGGCTTCCCGGGCCATTTGGGGATGACGACTTGAGTCAGGTTCCTGATGGCCGCCTCGCAATTTCCCGCCGAATAGGCGCAGCGCACCATCATGAAGGCCGGGTCGTAGGCGTCGGGGTTGAGGTCGGCCGCCATCGCGTAGAGGCCGGCCGCCTCGTCTGTCCGGTTCATCGCCAAAAGCGCGTGGGCCCTGTAGAGGGCGGCGTTGTAGGAGTGGGGATCTGCCTGGAGGGCCTTGCCGAAGAACTCCTCCGCGATCTTGTAGTTGTTTTTGGCATATTCCGCCGCCCCCTTGTTGATGAGGGCGAGGGCGTCGTCCTTGTCGGTGTGCGGGGCGTTGGCGGCATTTGCGGCCAAGGTGCGGATGCCTTCGCAATATTCACGAGCCTTGGTGACTTTGCCGGGGTTGGCGCCGGACAACGCCGTGAAGGATTCCATTGTCGCCGCCGCCTGGGTGTAGAGTTTCAGGACGTCGCCCTGGAGTTTGGCGAGGTTGAAAAGGGCGGGGGCGTAGGCTGGCGCCGTCATGCGGGCCTGAAGAAGGTGGCCGAGGGCGAGGTCTTCCCTGTGGAGGGCGATGTCGCAGCGCGAAAGCGAGGTGTAGAGGCGCGCCTTGACTTCGGGCGTGTTGTCGAACGACAGGAGCTCCGAGAGAAGTTCGTGAGCTTTTGCCACGTCTTCCGGACGCCCCGTCTTGGCAAGTTCGGCGGCGAGGTATTCGGAGGCGTCGGGATCGCCCGGTGCGAAACGGAGAACCTCGTTGAAGGCCGAGATGGCGCCTTGCGTGTCGCCGGCAAGTGCGCAGGCGGCGCCCAGGTTGTAGAAGAGCGGCATGCAGTTCGGGTTCTTTGCCGCCGCCCGCTTGAAGTATTTCGCCGCCGTCTTGAATTCGCCCTTCGCAAGGGCTTCCTCGCCCTTGGTGACGGCGGACTTCCCGTCGCCGCAGCCCGCGAGGAATGCCGAAAGCGCAAGCACTGCCGCAAGTGCCGAAATGGAAAATGTCTTTGTCCGTGTCATTGTCGATCCGTTTTTTCCAATTATGGTGAAACAATATATTATAGTGTTTTGCCGTGGGGAATTGCAAATTGAAAAATGGGGACGGGTGAAACGGGTGGCGCGGGGCGGGAGACATGAGACGCGAGACGAGAAGCGACACCAACCCCGGCCAACTGCACGGCGGCAAGGACGAACCGTGCGCTATGGTCACGCGGGAGCAGGATTCTCCATCTCTCCACCTCTACACGGCTCAAAATCAAATGGTCGATGACGGTGGCGGCCAAAGGACTGGCCGCCACTTCCACAACATGGCTCTGCAAGGCCGCGCCGTCTTCGCGACCTCCAACCTTCACCCTCCAACCTTTACCCTCCAATCTCCCCGCGCCCCGGTTTGCCCTTGCCCCGTGGTTTTGCTATCCTTATATAAGCAACATTTTCAAAGGGTAAGCGATGAACAAAAACAAGTCTTCAGCGGGAATGTCCGAGTTCGAGGCCCTGCTCAACGAGCAGTTTTCCACTTTTCGCAAGGGGTTCAACCCCGGCGAGCGCGTGAGCGCGGAGGTGATTTCCGTCAATTCCGCATACGTCGTGCTTGATGTCAAGGCCAAGAACGAGGGCTTGGTGCCGCGCGCCGAGTTCACGGACGAGGCCGGCGAGCTCACGGTCAAGCCGGGCGACAAGGTGAACGTGGTTTTTGTCGCCGCAGAAGGTGGCGCCTTTATCTTCGCGGCGAAGGAAACGACCGTCTCGGTCGACCGTTCCGTGGCGCAGGCTTTCGAGGCGCAGCTCCCGGTCGACGGCAAGGTGCAGTCCGAAATCAACGGCGGCTACGAAGTCACCGTGGGGTCCACCCGCGCCTTCTGCCCCTATTCGCAGATTTCGCTTTTCCGCCAGGAGGGCGCGGAGTATGTTGGCCGCACATTCCAGTTCCTCGTCCAGGAATACGACCCCGAGGAGGGCAATCTCGTCGTGAGCCGCCGCGCGCTTCTCGAAAAGGAGCGCGACCGCGAGCGCGAGGAGCTCAAGGCGGGCCTCACGGCGGGCATGACCCGCAAGGGCAAGGTCACGCGCATCACCGATTTCGGATTTTTCGTTGACCTTGGCGGCGCCGAGGGACTGGTGCCCATGAAGGAATTGTCCTGGCAGCGCAACGTGAAGCCCGAGGATGTCGTGAAGAGCGGCGAGACCGTCGAGGTCTTCGTCCGCGAAATCGACTGGGAGCGCAACCGCATCTCGCTGAGCCTCCGCGCCACGCAGGCCGACCCCTTTGACGCCTTTGCCGCGAACTGCCAGCCCGGCGCCGAGTACCACGGCAAGGTCACGCACCTTGAGCCTTTCGGCGCCTTCGTCGAGGTCGTGCCCGGCGGCGAGGGCCTTGTGCCGATCGGCGCGCTGGGGCGCGGCCGCCCAATCGCGCGTCCATCGCAGGTCGTCTCCGAGGGCCAGGAAATCGACGTCAAGGTCGATTCGATCGACCCGGAGCGCCACCGCATCAGCCTCAGGCTCGTTCCGACCGCCGACGAAATCGCCGCAGCCGAGAAGGCCCGTGCCGATTGGGAGGCGAAGCACCGCAAGCCGAAGGACGCGGACGAGGAGGAGGACGCGTTTGACGTCCGCAAGGCGCTTGAAGATTTCCGCAAGACCAAGAGCGACAACGGCGCCTTCGGAAGCCTCGGCGATGCCTTCGCAAACATCAAGCTGTAAGTTTCGCAAGGGGCGGGGCGGCGTTGAGTTTTGCCTCGCTTTCCGCGGGCGCCAGATGGCCGCGTGGCGGAAGGCCGAGCTGGACGTCCCCGTTTACATCGCGGATGCCGTCTCGGTCGTGCCATCCCCCGATGGCGTCCCCGTTGAACCCGCCTTGCCGGCTTCGTTTTGCGGGGCGCTGGCCGAAAGCAATGAGGACCGCGTCCTGCATCTTGGCCGCGCCGAATATCTGCGCACCCCGCGGCTGCCCGCCGTCTTCGAGTATTCTCATGGTCGCACGGCCTTTTGCTGCCGTGGCGCGGAAGGCGAACTTGTCACTTCGTGTGGCGGCTCCGTGGCGGAGGCCGTGGGCGTCCGCCAGGTGGTTTTGTCGGCACTTCCCGCGGCGACGAGGCGCGCGGTTCTCCGCGACACCCGGCGCTTCAGGGCGTTGCTTTCGCGTTCGCTTTTCGCCGGCGAGGTCCGTACGGCGGCGGCCGACGCGGCGCTTGCCCGCATCGCGGCCTCTGGAAAACTGGTTCAGGCGCGGGGCGACGCCGGGGAGTATTTCACCTGGGCCTTTGCCGAACCGGGCGGCTGTTTCACCGTGGCCGGCGTGGCGGCGCGGCAACTGACGCTGACCCTGCTCTTCCCCTTCCTGCCGCACGGCCGGGAATATGCCGCCGAATGGATCGACGACGGTGAAGACTACTACGTGAAGGGCGACCTTGTTGTTCGCCCGCAAACCGTTTCTGCCGCGACCAAGGCCGTTGTGAAAACGGGTCCGGAAGGCGGCGGGTTCGTCCTGCGGCTATGCTTGAAGCGCTGACAGGGTGGATGCAGGGACCGTACGCGGGCAAGACGATGCTTGTCCTGCGGGCGCTTTTCTTCTTGCTCTTCATCGCCACGGCATTGCTGCTCGCGTTGCCGGGCCGCGACTCTTTGCGTCGCGGCGTCGCGGCGAAAGGAGTGGCCTTGCTTTCCGTCCTCACCGTGTTGGGCTTCGCCGCGGTCTTCGCGTGTCAGGCGCGCTGGCAGCTCTTCGGCGCGCGCGACCCCGGGCTCATGCGCTTCATGCGCCGGCACAACACGCGGCCCTCCGTCGACGTGCGCCGCGGCAGCATCCTCGATCGCAACGGGTCGGTTTTGGCGATTGACGATCCGGAAAGCGCCTCGTTGGGGCGCCGTCGCTATCCGCTGGGGGCCGTCGCCGCGCATGTTGTCGGCTATTTCGACCCGCGCTATGGCATGACGGGCGTCGAGAAGGCCGCCGACACGGCGCTCACGGGCGTAGGCAACTCGGCCCTTGAGGAACTGGGGCGGCTTGGCCGCAGCATTGTCGACAGCGCCCCTGCCGAGGGACGCGACGTGAAGCTCACGCTTGACGCGCGCCTGCAGCGCGCCGCGGCCAAGGCGATGGAGGGGCGCCGCGGCGCCGTCGTCGCGCTCAACCCCGCCACGGGCGAGATCCTGGCGCTTTACAGCGCCCCCGGCTTTGATCCGTCCGAGCCCGGTCTCGACTACGGCGATGCCGATGACGCGCCCTTTTTGAACCGCGCCACGCAAGGCAAGTATCCGCCGGGTTCGACCTTCAAGGTCGCGATGGCGCTGATGGCGGCGGACATGGGGCTTGCGCCGGTCTACGACTGCCCGGCCTCGGGCTTCAAGGCGGCGAAGGACGCCAAAGCCATCCGCGATTCCGAATACTACGCCTTCCAGCGGCAGGGAAAAACGTGGAAGGGCTTTGGCAAGCTGGGGCTGAAGATGGCGCTCGTGCATTCCTCGAATGTCTATTTCGCGCAGCTTGGCCATCGAATCCCGGCCGAAAAGTTCAATGCCTATGTGGCGGCGCTCGGCATCACGGGGCCGGTACCCCTTTTCTTTTCGGAAGACGGCGGGCTGACGGCGCCATCGGGCGTCGTGCCCGAGGTCTCCGACGCCGATCGAAAGGCCCGCTCGCAGCTCGCCATCGGGCAGGGGGCGATGGCGGTTTCGCCGCTGGACGTCGCGATGTGGACTTCCGTGGTTGCGAATGGCGGCATCCTCAAGGCCCCGCGCCTTGAATACGGGGCGCCGGAAGGACGCTTTGCCTCGCGGCGCGTCTTTTCCGCCGCCGCAGCCGAGAATGTCGCCGGCATGATGCGCGCCGCCGTCCTGTCAGGGACGGGGAAAAACGCCGAAGTGCCGGGACTTGGTGTCTGCGGCAAGACCGGCACGGCCCAGAATCCCAGGGGCGACGACCATTCGTGGTTTACCTGCTTCACGTCGTCCGCCTCGCCGCGCCTTGTGGTGACGGTGCTTGTCGAGAATGGCGGCTTCGGCGCGAAAAATGCGCTGCCCGTTGCGAAAGGTGTCCTTGAGTCGGCCGTGAAATTCGGCATCGTCAAGCCCGCAGGAGGTGGAAAATGAGCGCTGCGCGCAAGGCGAAGTTGAAAAACGAAGGCTTCGGTTTGCTGGCGGCCTCGGGTGGACGCGCCCTCGGCTTCCGCCTGCTGATGGTGTGGCTGACCGTAGCCTTTGCTTTTGCGGCGCTTTTCATGGGGCGTCTGGCGTGGGATCCTTCGGTGGGGCTTTCGCAGCTTTTGCCGTTTGTCGTTTTTTCCGCGGCTTGCGTGGCCGAGTGGGCGTTGCTGAGGCGCAGCACGCTCAATGCGGATGCCCGGATTTTTGAAATCGCGACTTTTCTCGTCGGCATCGGCATGGCGATGCAGTTCCGCATGGGGACGTTTTCGGGTGGTGGGGCGATCGGTTTTCGCCTGGCGCTTCCCGCCGGACTCGCCGCGATGCTCCTGGTTTACCTATTGGCTTCCAATGGGCGTTGGGAAAAAATGTCTGCCGCCGGCTACGTCTGCTATGTCCTGGCCGTGGCGCTTCTCGGCGCGATGGTCGTGCTCGGGCGGCGCTACCGTGGCGGCGTCTACCTCCCGGGCAATGTCAACCCCTCCGAATTCGTGAAACCCCTGCTCGTCGTCTTCCTCGCCTCTTTTCTCGCCGGACGCAAAAAGGCCTTTTCCGCGGCCGTCGCCGGAGTACCCATGCCGCATGCGGGTTCTCTGTTGACATTGGCCGTGCTCTGGTGCGTGCCCCTTGCGCTCGTGATGGCGTTGCATGACCTCGGGCTCATATTGCTGCTCAATGCCGTGCTCGTCGTGATGCTCTACGCCGTGGGGCGTCGAGTCGGCTACCTTGCCCTTGGCGCGGTCGGCGTGGTCGGTGCGGGTTCTTTGCTCTGGATGGTCTCCTCGCATGTCAAGGCGCGGTTCTGCGCCTGGCTCGATCCCTTTTCAGACCCCACTGGCACCGGGTGGCAGATCCTGCAGGGACTCTCCGCCCTCTACGCGGGCGGAATCTGGGGCGCCGGCATAGGCGCGGGATCGCCCCAGGCGGTGCCCATCGTCACATCGGATTTTGTTTACGCCGCCATCGCCGAGGAACTCGGCATCGTCATCTCGGCGCTGATCCTCGCCCTCTACGCCTGTCTCTTCTGCCGCGGGTTCATCGTGGCGGGCCGTACGCGGTCGCCATTTGGCAACCTCCTGGCGACGGGGCTTGCCGCCTCGCTCGCCGTTCAGGCGCTCCTCAACGTGGCCGGCGTCACCAAGGCCCTCCCCTTGACAGGCATTGTGCTGCCCTTCCTCAGCCAAGGCGGCAGCGGACTCATGGCGATGCTCGCCATGACTGGCCTTCTTGCCGCCGTGTCGTCGGGCAAGGAAGCGTAGGACGGCGTGAAGGGTTTCCCTGTTTCAATTTTTTTTAAATCTTGTGTTGCGTAAATAATCAATTTTGATAAAATAAAATATTAATTAGGCGGTTGTGTCCGCCTATACATCTTTTCTTGCTGCAAGACAGTTGTCTCTTGGAAACCTAGGAAATTTCGTGTGGAGCGACGTGATGCAGAATGTGCTGGTTAACTTGCACATTCTCTTCATGTTTTCCACATGGTCTCCTAGGGCCTCCAAGAGAAACATGAAAGGCGAATGTGCTTTTTTTTGTGCCCTGTTTTGCGGCGACCATATAAAAGGGCATGGCCAATGGCTTGGTACATCTGCAGTAAGCAACCTGAAATTTCGTGTTCCGCCGAGAAGTTCCCGTTCACGGTCGGGCGGTCGCAGATCGTGAGAAGCAATTTTCTCTCGATCGCTGATCCTTCCGTTTCTGTCCAGCAATTTGCGCTGAAGATCGACGGTTTTTCGATGGTTCTTGAGAATTTGTCCACTGACAATCCCACTCTCGTCGATGGCGCCTACGTTGTGGGACCTATGACATTGGAGCGGGACAGGGGTTATCTTGTCCAGTTTGGCGGTATTTCCCTTGGCCTTTCCTCAGACAATGAACTTGCCGGAGTAGTTCTTGAACAGGCCGTTGACAAGTACATGGTCAAAACGGGCGACGAGGTCTTTGGCCCGTATGCAGTGGACGAACTTTCGGCTGCTTTTCACGACGGCAAGCTCAGGCGGGATTCCGTTGTCTGGGAACAGGGAAATCCTGCCGGCGCAATGCCTGCGACGGAATTCATCGATTTCCCTGAAGAGGAAGTCGCATCGGGGCAGGTTGCCGATGACCCTGCCTTCCCTCTCGCACCGGAGACTGAAAAACGCCGCGTAACGGCCGAGGAGGCCCCGCCTGTCCTCGGTGAGAGTTTCATGTGTCCCTATTGCCGCACCGTCTCGGATATCGACGACGTGCTGGCCATTGCAACATCGCCGCTTCAGCTTGGCGATCCCGTTCTCGGGGAGGGTGAGCAAAAGCGCTTCCTGCCCGTCAACTACACGAACAACGGCCTGGCGATCGATCACGATGGCGGACTTTGCACCGAAATCGCCTGTCCTTACTGCCACATGCAGCTTCCAAAGCAGCTCCTTGACATTTCGCAGATCGTCATGTCCGTTGTCGGCGCCGCCGGCGCGGGGAAATCCGTCTTCCTTGCGAGTTCCATTTGGCAGTGCCGTTCCATTTTCGCGGAGAAGTTCGGATTGAACTTCATTGACCTTGATCCAGTTGCGAACCGCTGGATCAACGCCTACGAGGAAAAACTCTTTTTCCAGGAGGATGACGAGGCGCTCCAGCAAATCGAAAAGACCGATCTCAATTCCGCGGATGTCTGCCGACAGGCCTATCTTGGCGGCGACAACGTGCTCTTGCCGCTGCCGAGTTTCTTCGAACTGAGGTCCGACGACAAGGCGACGGCCTGTCTGACTGTCTATGACAGCGCGGGCGAGCATTTCCGCCCCGGGGCGGACACGGCTTCGTCGTTTGTCACGCTGAACATGCTCGGTGCCGATGTCCTTTTCTTCCTCTACGATCCCTCGGCCGATCCACGTTTCGCGTCGAAGATCGACCGCGGCGGCGGGACGGCGAAGAATTTCGCGCAACGGCAGGACTCGCTTCTGGCGGAAATGTCGGCGCGTATCAAGCGCCATCTCGGCACGACGGAGGGCGGACTGGACAAACCGCTGATTTTCGGCGTTTCCAAAGCCGACCTTCTCCACAATCACCTGCCGCTTGACGCGAACCCCTACCGCCCTCTCGACACCGGCCTGTGCGCCCTTGACCTCGATGTGATTTCCGAGGTCTCGCTGAAAACAGAGGCTTTGCTGAAGCGGACGGTCCCCGAGGTCGTCGCAGCCGCCCACAACATCTGCAAGGAGGTCATCTTCATGCCGCTCAGCGCACTTGGCCATAACCCGATGCGCGAAGGCGTCCGCCCGTGCGACATCAAGCCGATCTGGTCGGAAGTCCCCGTCGCCTTTACGCTTGCCAGAAAGGGCTACATCCCGACAGCGGGCGAAATCAATATAAAGTGAGGCTTCCATGTTTGAACTTGTCAACACATCCCTCCCGTCGGGCCTCCTTCCCGGAACGCACGGCTTCGCCACTGTGGCGATGACCCGCGGGCTGGGCGACAGCCTCCGCCGACGCCTTGAGGATCTCAGCGCATACGTCCACAAAACATCCGCGCATGACGCGACTTACGAAACGGCAAACCCCGTTTCCTGGAATCACCTTGTCCTTCCTCGCGGCGAACATCTTTTCAGCCGGATTGCCGCATCGCCCTTCGACTACACCGGGCGCACGAACCGTTTGGCGCGTCTTGTCTGCCTTCCGCAAGGCGAGGCCGGAAAGTACAACGCCGCCGACGTCTTTCTTTCCGAAAAAGCCTATTTCACTGCGCCCTGGGAAGGCGAGGCCCGGTGGCTGGAGCCGAATGCCACGCCCGCGTCGCGGTTCGCCTCAAGCCGTCCGCGCACTTCACTCAAGCCGGTGCACTGGACTGCGCTTTTCGGCGAGGATAATGGCTGCCGTTATGCGGCGGGGTTCGCCGCCCTGCTTCGCACTTCACTCGAAAAAGGCGGCAAGAATCTCGCCTTTGTCTCTTCGCAGGACTTCGACCGCGACGGGACGCGGGCGCTAGAACTGATCGGCGACCTGATTGCCCTGATGCCCCAAAGTCTTCAGCCCGAAGTGACTTTCAGCACCTATCCCTGCGCAATCCCCGTTGGCACGAAATGCGCCATTCGCGTTTACCGGCGCGATGACAGCGGTTTCGCGCAGACCACCGCCGGAGTTCCCGTCGCCGATTTCACCGCGAAAGTGATCCTCAATGAAAACCTTCTGCCATCAGACGCGGAACTTGAGACTGCGGCAAGGAGCGGGCGTTTCGAGGAAAAGAAGGCACGTCCGCCGGCAATGGCGGCCCCCGCTTCTCCTGTCGCGGAAGTTTCGGCATCCCCCTCGGTCGCGGAAGCCATCCCCGTTTCTCCCGCGCAGCCACAGATTCCCGGCTCGTCCTTGCGTCCCTGTCTTCATAAACCGACCGCGACGGCCGTTCCCATAGCCGTTCCCGTCCGCTTTGATCCGAGCTTCGGCGTGCAGAAGAAGCCCGAAAACAATCTGAAGTTTGTCCTCATCGGCTGCGCGGCTCTTTTGCTGGCGGGGATCGCCGGACTCGTCTTTCTCACACGTAACCAGGGGAGCACAAGCGGCGGCAACGCGGAAGTTCAGAAGCGACTTGAGGAGGAACAGGCCGCACGGCAAGCTGAAGAAAAAAGATTCGCATTTGAAAAGGCGGAGCAGGAACGGCGCGAAAAAGAGGCTGCGGCCGAGGTGGAGGCCCAAAAGCGCGCCGAAGATGAGCAGACGCGACAAGCCGCAGAACGCGTAAAGGAGAAACCGGCGACTGCGACTGAAAAGCCCGAGGCGGTACAGGGCGCGTCAGACGCAAAGCCGATGCTCTTGCCGGATGTTTCCAAAATTGCCGTTGTGGGCAATGATGACGCGGCGAAGTCTGCCTTTCTGAAATGTGTCAGAAAAGTTGAAGACCTTTCGAGTGGCATTGTCTGGTTCTACGGGGCGGACGGCAAGCTCGGGACGGTCACTTTCAACGGTCGGCATCAGGATAAAAGCAATGATGGCACCTGGGATAATGACGCCACAAAGGCGAAAGGGTGGTCGTTATATGTCAAACTTCCGAAGCCGGAAGAAACATCTCTTTGCCGGATTTGGCATTTTGAAAAGGAGGGCGGAAAACTCTACTGGATCTGGAAGGGTGACGAGTCGGAATGGTCGGTCAAATATCCTGAGAGCTGCGGCAAAATCGACATTGACGCCCATTTCTTTGGAAGCGATCCGCGTGTCGCGAATACCTGGAGGGCGGCTAATGATGTTGCCTACAAGGTGTCCGTGAACGATGAGAGTGGCCATGTTCTGACGAATCTGATGCTTAATGCAGATGCGGCGGACGGTGTAAAAATCATTTCAAGTGGCTTTGCAGCCTATCAAGAGAACTGGAAAAATGCCGATGCCGAGGTCAGGGAGCTTCAGGAGCAGGAAAAGAAGCTGCGGGCAGACAAGAAGAAAATCGAAGATGTCATCGCTGCGCTTGAAAAGGAGTTGGATCCGTATCGCGCGGAAACCAATAAAATGTTTAGGGCCTGGAAGACAGCGGAGAAACAAGTTGAGTTGGCTGAGAAGGCCGTAACGGACGCTGAGTCGCAACATAAATCACATCCTGATCGCGAGAAAGCCCGGGATGCTCTCGGCAAAAACAAAGATACAGCAGAAGCGGAAAAACGGAAGTATGAAAAAGCCTGTCGTGAATTGAACGATGCCGAGACGGATAAGAAGAAGGCTATTCGCGAGAAGAGGGAGATAGAACTTGAGCCGAAGAAGAAGAAGTTGGAGGATGTTTCGGCGAAAATCGAAGAGTTGAAGGCCAGGCCGAAGACGAAACTGACGCTTGAGGACGCGAAAAACAAGTGGTCAATCCGCATTGCCAATCCATTTGCGGCTAAGGAGGATAAGTAATGAGAAATACCGTTTTAGTTCATAAAATCGAGCGGCTGCTCGACCTCAAGGGTGAAGTGGCTGGCTCCGAAAGTGTCGCGGCGGAATATGCGGGGGCTGTCAAGGAGTTGCGCTTGTTCGTAGAGGATGTTTCCGAGGCGCTGGCTTCGCGCCGGTACCCGGACGCCGCCCAGACGCTCCTTGCGCGTCCTCCGGTCGCGAAGGAAATCGCGGCGCTCAAGTTCGAGCGCCTGGAGACGTGGCAGTCCTTTTGTGCGGAGCGGAAGATCGAAGCGCCGGTTTTCCCGGCGCAGGAACAGTGCGACGGTATCGACGCTTTCCTCAAGTCCCCGGCAGTTGCAGAACCCGTCCAGAAGCTATACCGCAAGGCCATTCGCACGAAAGACACGAATCTGCTCGTGCGGACGTTGCGGATCCTTTCGGAAACAGACAAGTCGAGGAGCTGGGCCTCCGATCTCGCACTCGCGGAAGAGACGCGGATCAAGGAGCTTCAGAAAGAGTTCGAGACTTTGGAGTCGGCCGGGGAAAACGAGAAGGCGGCGATGACGGCGGAGGCCCTGCTTGGCGACTCCTGGCTGACGCCTCCCGGCGCGGAGACAACCGGTCGGGCGAAGGCTTTTCTCGCGGCGCAGGAAGTGGAAATGCTCGCCCGCGAGCAGGAGGAGGTGCTGGATCTGCTGCGCGTCTGCATGGAAAACTGGGACGCTGACAAGGCGCGGGCTTACGTGGGGTGTCTCGACAAAATGTCGGTTTCAGGCACGCCCGTTCCCGGGGAGGATGCCGCTGTCGTCGCCGCGGCGCGGAAGCGCTACGAAGACGAGGAGAAGGCGGCGGCCTTTGACGCGGCCTGGCGGGCGGCGTCGGAAAAGCTTTTCATCGCGGTCGAACACGGGAATCCAGCCGAAATCCGCGCCGCGATCGGTGCCGTCGAGTTCCTGGACCGTCCGCCGGAGGAGGAGCTTTACCGCAAGGCCGGACTTGTGATCGCGCATGACGACGCGAAGAAGCGGCAGAAGCTCCGCATCATCGCGGGAAGCGCACTGGCGGTCGTGTTGCTGGTGCTTGGCGTTTCTGTCTATTTCATCATGAACCGCAACTTCAACATTCGCTGCGAAGAGGAGGCGAAGAACTTGGAGCTTCTCTGCGGCAAACCCGGTGACATCAACACGTTGGACGATCTCCTTTCGAAAATCGCGGTCGAAGTTCCCAAGGTCTGGAATGATCCCCGCGTCCAGAAGTATGTCCATAGGCTTGATGAGAAAAAAGGGGAACAGGCGCGGAAGCTGGAGGAACTTTCATCCGGTGTCGCGGCGTTCGAGCAGCTTGCCGCAAAGGACTGGGAAGATGTTGATGTCCGGGAGACGGGCGCGAAAATCGCGACCGCCGAGAAGGACCTGCGCGATATCGCGCACCGGTCGCTTGAGGATGGGAGAAATGAGGTCGCCGAACGGCTTAAGGCGATTCGGTCGTCGTTCGACTCCTACGCGGCTCTTTGCCTTGAAAAGCGAATCGCCGCCGCCGAAGAGTCGTTTATGTCGCTTCTGCCGAAAATGACGGACGCGGGAGAGCGGCTGAAGTCGGAACTCCTGGCTGGACAACTTGCCGTTGTGGTGACGAATTGCGAAGCCGAGGCCGCAAACTGGAAGGAACTTTACTCCGAATGTTCGCCTGATTTGCTGGCGAAACTCGAGGCCGCCGATTTTACGGTGGCGAAAAAGAAATCTTCCGATGCCGCAGCGCTCTTCGGGAAACTCTACGCGGCCGAGACGGCGGAGGCCGCGCTTCAGGCGCGGAATGAGTTGCTGGAGCTCTACTCGGAATTCAAGCAAGTCGCCGAATTAAAGGATCTGGACTATCAGGCGTCTGACGTCGCGACTTTGCTTGCGGAAGGCTCGGCGAACCAGAAAGCCCTTGCGGAGTTTGTGAACGGCATTTCCGGCGAACCTTCCGAGCAGCGCTTTGATATCGTCAAGGAGAGCATCGCAAACGCCGGCGAGGTTTTGGGCGAGTTCAATGGCATCCGGTTTGAGGTCAACGACCGTGAAAAAAAGGGCAGTGAAGAGTTCGATACACGCGCTTACGAGTTTTTCATCAGGGGTGGCCCCGAGGATTATGCAATTTCACGAGTTGACGGATCAAGGAAAATCCGAGGAGACATTTTCGGGTATTCTGAAGGAAGCATTCTGAAATTTCAATCCCCGGTGACTATGGATGATTTGCTGAAACACCTCCGCCAAAAGAGTGGGCGGTTTGCCTACGGGTATGATTTGGTTGTGGATCCCTTTGAGTCATCCCGGGATCTGCAGGAAATTCGGGAAGTGGCAAAGTTGCCGAATCCAAGCGTGACGTCGTTGGGGCAGGTTATCGAGCAGAAAGTGGCCAAGATGCTAAAGGCGGCTACAGCGGAGGATTACCTACAGAAGCAGAAGGATTTCTCATTTGAAAAAGGAAACACGCTGAACGCCTATAGGACGGTGCAGATGCTCAATGCTTACTTTGACTGGCTGGTTAAGCTCAAGATCATGCCACCCGACAGCCAGACGGCGGCTATCATGAACAAATGCCGCAACCTCGCCCTCTGGCCTGTCGAGATCAACACGTCGTCAATTCCGCGCGATGTGAAAAACAAGGAGAATCTTTTCTGGCTCTTTACGGAGAACGCGAATGTCGCCAGGCATAATGAAAAGTGCGCCCAGTTTGTCAAGGGGCTGACGAAAAACGAAATCATCATGAACTTCGGGCGTTTCCATGTGCTGGCTCCCTGGCTGAAGAATGTCGGGAATTGGCGTGTTGAGTTCGCCGGGGTTCTCGCGATGGGCGAGGGATCGGTCGTAGGCCCGAAATGCGAGGAGGACTCCGTGACGCTCCACGCCTTGCGGAAGCAGGACGGAAAGAATGTCCTCGTTCCCGTTCTCTCCCCCGGCGAGGAGGGGTGGCGTCAGGAACCGGCACTGGCGGAGTGTTCGGAAGGGGAACCTCTTTTCCGGTTCGCGAGTGCCACGGGCCTTCGCGACTTCTTCGGGGAACTTGCAAAATCGGAGGGAAGCTATCCGCCTTCGGTGATTCTGCATGTGCGGAAGATATTCAGCGCTGATGAAGCGGGCGATGTTGGTAATTAAACGAGGAAAACATGAAGACAACAAGTGATAACCCTGTCGCTCTTGACTGGCATTTGGGCGACATCGAGCGCAAATGGGGATTTCAGGGGAGCAAGTACACGGACGTCAGTCTCGGGTTCGCCTTTCTGCTTACCGTGGTCCTGGCCGGCGTTCTTTTCGGCGTCGTCCATTTGCTGCCGGTACGTCTCCAGCAGTCTCACGCCGTCGCGCTGGTCATCGCGCGCGGTTGGACGCCATACGCCATGGTGGTTCTCTCATGCCTGGCGCTCTGCATCCTTTTTGTGAAGTCGCGGAAGCTGAGTTTCCAGAAAAGGGCCTTCGCCGTGAAGTTGATTCCCGACGGGGCGTCGTTCGTCCTGACGCCCGAGACGGCCCTGGAGGCGCTGAAGCGGCTGAACGTGTCTGTTGACGAGCCGGCTCGCTTCGTCCTCTTCAACCGGATCGAGCGTGCCTTGCTGAACCTAAAGAACGTCGGAAACCTCTCCGATGTCTCCGAAATGCTCCGCTCGCAGGCGGAGAACGACGAAAGCCATTTCGAGTCGAGCTACGGCATTCTGCACGGCATCATCTGGGCGATCCCGATCCTCGGCTTCATCGGCACGGTCATCGGCCTTTCCGGCGCGATCGGGAACTTCGGTCTCGTCCTGAACAACGACGGCGCGAACATCAGTTCGCTCAAGGACGGCCTTGGTGTCGTCACGGGCAACCTCGGCGTCGCCTTCGACACGACCTTCCTGGCGCTGATCCTGGCGATGGTCATCCAGTTCGCCATGACCCTTCTGAAAAAGCAGGAGGAGCTTTTCCTCGACGAATGCCGCGACTATGCGCATGTCAACATCATCTCCCGGCTCAGGATCGCACGGGCGCAGGGTTTCGACGAGCCTCTGCAGGGCATTCCCCTATGAGACGCCGTTCGCAGGACAATCCGTTTTCCCTCTTTTCGTTCCAGGACATCATCACCGGCCTGTGCGGGATCATCATCTTTCTCGTTCTGATCATGCTGGTCGATATCGTGACTCGGCGGATCGCCGGGAGTGTGCCGACGATGGAGATGTCCGCGTCCGACAAGGAACAGCTCGCGCGCGAAATCGACGAGTTGAAACGGAAGTCCGAAGCCCTTCTCGCGCGGATTCGCGCGAAACGGAATGCCGATGCGGCGGGACTCCCCGAAGAGGAGCGCCGGGCGCTGGAGGAGAAGTTGAAGGGACTTCGTGAGAAGGTCGCCGCCGAGAAGGCTGCGTCGGCAAAGGGCGCGGAGAGAACGGAGGCGGCGAAGGCCGAAAACGAAAAAGCCGCGAAGTCCATCGACGAACTGAACGAAAAGATCAAGACCCTTCGTGGTCGTCTTGAGACGCTTAAGCTGAGTAACCGCGTGACGCTCATTCCCGAGGAGGGCTTCAGCAAGAAACCGCTTTACCTCGTCCTGTCCGCGAACGAGGTCGAAATCGCGAGTTCCTCTCCCGGCGTTTCCGCAGCCGGGAAGTTCAAGGGCGACGCCGCTTCGGTCCGGGCTGTCGTGAGTCGGCTCGGAAACGTTGACAAAACGCGGTACTGCATCGTGATCATGGCGCGGCCGGACGGCTTCGAGCGGATGGAAATGTTCGCGTCGGAACTGCGCGGCGCCGGGTTCGACGTCGGGCGCGATCCCGTCGAACAGGATGCGGAGCTTGCCTTTGGCGAAGGGGGGGCGTGATGAAACGCGGCACTTCCGAAACGAGTTCGCTCGACATGTTGCTCGACACGATGTGCAACACCTTCGGCGGCGTCTGCTTCATCGCCCTTCTTGTGTCGATCATCTCCGTTTCGCTGCCTCCTGACCGTCCCGACGCGGAGAGCGATGCGGGCGGGAACGATCTGCAGGTTGCGAATCTTCTGCGTCAGCGGAACGCACTGGCCGCGGCGGTCGATGCCCTGGAGGCGCAGATCGGCGGGCAGACGAACGCCACGCCCGTCGCGGACGCGGCCTGGTTCGAGCAACAGATCGCCGAAACGGAGTCAAAACTTGGCGAGGTTGCCGCCGAAACCGCCAGTAAGAAGGTTGAAGCCGGATCCATCGAGGCCGACACCGCTTCCAAAAACGAGGACATCGGCAACCTCAACGCCATCATCGCGGCGCTTGAAAAGGAACTGGACGATCCAAAATACAAGAGGACGCGCATCGTGCGCGTTCCTCACGAGCGCTTCATGGCGGACTACACGACGCGGGATCTGCTCCTCTACAAAGGCCGTTGCTACGATTTGGCCGACAAGAGCCAGTTCTTCACCACCGAAAGCCCCCGGAGCATCACCTACACGATCAGGGGAAACGGTGTCGCGATTGGCAGCGATTTCGCCGACGAACCGTTTTTCAGGAGGCTGATGAACGAAACGGAGTTGAATGTCATTGTGCGCATTTACACCGACCAGGCCTCGGCAAAGGAGCTTGTTGCGCTGATCGGGGCGCTGGCCTCACGGCGGCGGCCGTACAACTGGCGCTACAACGGTGGCGGTTCTTCAATCACTTTTGTCGAAGGAAGCGACCTCTACGTCCAGTAATTCAACTAAGGGAAGGAATAAACGATGAACAAGACATTCGCCTGTCCGCATTGCAAGCAGAAGCTGACGGCCTCTCCGGAGATGGCCGGAGTGCTTGTTGACTGCCCCGCCTGCAGGCAGATGGTACAGATACCCGCCTTTGGAGACCCCGTGCCGACGCAAAATGCCGTGCAGCCGTATGCGCCGCCGCAGCAAATGCAACCCTATCGGCAATCCTATGCGTCCCCTCCGCCACAGTACCCGCAACAGCAAATGCAAACTTACCAGCAATCCTACGCGCCCCCTCCGCCACAGTACCCGTCGCAGCAAATACAGCCCATTCAGCAGACATATGGTCAACCGCAAGGGAAAAGCTGGCTGGTCACTCTCCTTTTGTGCTTCTTTTTTGGGTACCTTGGGGCTCACAGGTTTTATGTCGGCAAAATCGGTTCAGGTGTCGCCCAGTTGTTGACTTGTGGCGGATTGGGTATCTGGACGTTGGTTGATTTTATTCTTATCCTCTGCGGCAATTTTACAGATGCAGAAGGAAGACCGCTTGAAAGGAATGAACAATGAACAAGACATTCGCCTGTCCGCATTGCAAGCAGAAGCTGACGGCCTCGCCGGAGATGGCCGGCGCGCTTGTTGACTGCCCCGCCTGCGGGCAGATGGTGCGGATCCCCGCCTTGGGAGATCCCACGCCGACGCAAAATGCCGTGCAGCCGTACGCGCCGCCGCAACAAATGCAGCAGTCCTACGCGACGCCGCCTCAGTACCCGCCGCAGCAAATGCAGCCCATCCAACAGACCTACGCGCCGCCGCAAATGTATCCAAACCTTAAGCGTAAGATGGTGGCTTCTCTTCGCTGCTTGTTTCCGCCGTCGCAGTACCCGCCGCAGCAAATGCAGCCCATCCAACAGCCGTATGCGACGCCGCCTCAGTACCCGCCGCAGCAAATGCAGCCCATCCAACAGACCTACGCGCCGCCGCAAATGTATTCAAACCTTAAGCGTAAGATGGTGGCTTCTCTTCTCTGCTTGTTTCTTGGCATCTATGGTGGACATCGATTTTACCTGGGGCACGTTGGTTCTGCTGTTGCCCAGTTGCTTTTGGGTGTTTTCGGGCAAATATTCTATGTAGTCGCTATTTTGTTAGGTGGTGAGGAATGGTTTCTGATAGCCGAATCTTTTCTCTCGCCTGTTTCTATTTGGGTGATTGTTGATCTCATTCTTATTTTGTGCGGCCGTCTAAAGGATTCAAAAGGGCAGCCATTGGTGTAGTGGGGAAAGGGAAAATGGCAATGACGCATTTTACGAAGTTTGTCGCGGTTTGCGTTGCCGCTTGGGGCTTTTCAGCCGGGATGACATACGCCGATGAGCGGATTGATCCCGAACAGGGACTTGATTGCCTGGAGACTTTGCTCTCTGTCAATCCAAAGCAGCTCGACATCAAAGCCCTTGCCAAGCTCCTGGAGGCAAGGGACATTGACGGGCTTGGCAAAAACGACCGGGCAGACATTGAGCGCATCGTTGTCTTCGGCACGTGGGGCATGGAGAAGTTCGACATCTACGATTCGTCCCTAATGCCGCGCTTGAAGTTCGTCGATGCCGCCGCGCTCGAAAAGAGTTGCCAGAAGCGTTGTGACAACTGTAACGGAGTATCATCCCGGGCTAAACAATGCGGAGCGTGTCGTGGATCCGGGCGCTGCAATGTTTGCAAAGGATCTGGACACCGCGATGTGCAATTCAACGGGCGTTACCTTTCTTGCCTCACCTGCAGGCAGAGCGGGAAGTGCAAATTTTGCAATGGTCGGGGAAGTGTAAATGTTGAAGTGAAGTGCGAAACCTGCGGGGGAAGGGGGGCGGTTTACAATAAGAGACGAATTTGGGAAATGCTTGTGGAGAGCATGAAATCACTTTTTATGTCTCTTTGCAAACAGCTTGACAAAGCCGAGATGAGCGAGGTTCTGAAGAAGGACTACGAGAATGCAAAGAATCGTGGGGAAACTTTCTTCCACGGAGTTGAATCCACCATTGAGCGGAACGAACAGGCTGAACGCGAGAGGCAACGTGAGCGTCGTGAAAGGGAAGAGAATGACGGAGAACGTGCGGCGGCAGAAAGTGCGCTCATCACTTACCTGTATGATTTAAGAGATGAAGCGGCCAGGAAGGATATGCTGTTTACTTGGCGGATTAATGCGTTCGGGACATCGGGGAACACTGCAGTTGCTAGTGTCGGCGAATCATGGTCTGGGGATGGGGTGGTGATAAAAAAAATCAAAACGTATGAACTGAGAAAGGTCGACGGAAGATGGTATGTAATCCGCTCTCAGTAGTGAAACGTCGTAAGGTATGGTCATGTTTGCGAGGGCATCTGTTCTTTGCCAGAGGAGAATAACGATGAGTGTTTTTACGTTTCACTGTCCGAATTGCGGACAGGGGTTGCAGATTTCGCAAGAGAATGTCGGAGCGGTTGTCACGTGTCCGGCCTGTGGCAAAAGCATACAGGTTCCTGCTTTTCGCGCACCGACGCAGGCGCAGCCTGTCGCCCCGCAGTATGCGTCCTCACAGTACGGCCAGCCGGGGCCGCAACCGTTCTGTCCGCAAAATGCGTATGCGCAGTGCCCCCCTCAAAGAAAGAATTCTGCTGTCGTCGTGGTTTTCGCCGTCCTCGCTCCGGTTATTCTTGTCGGCATCATTGCTGCGTTATTTGTCTCGGGCGTTATTGCCTCGCATAAGGCGGAATTTGACAAAGGGGAAAACGAGGTTCAGCGCAAGGTCTGCATCGACAACCTTCGCCAGATTGAAGGCGCCGTTGAACAGGTTGTAACTGGCGCCGTTGAACAGGTTGTAACTGGCGCGTTGAACGCCAATAAGCGCGGCGATTACGGTTACGAATACTGGAGCGAGTCAAGTCGCATTATTGCCAAGAAGCTTTTCGCCCCGTCGAGTTGGGAAATCGTCGAAACATCAGTTTTTGGAAACTCGGCCCATGTCACGGTAAGAGTGGATTCCAGTACACAGGGCGGATTGCGGATTTCAAAGTTATGGAAATACTGGGTCAAAGAAGAAGATGATGGCTGGAAAATCCAGTTGCTTTCCGAAGTTGACTAACTGGAGCCTTTGTTTCATGTGGTGTTCGGATGTGGACTCGACCCTGAGCGGCGGCTGCGCTTGGAAGCGAGTGGTCATCGGATCAACCGGGCAACAGGGCAACGGGGCAGCTGTCCGACCTATAACTTGAGTTGTTCCCATGGACACTCTCGCGAAAACGCGGACGGTATGTTTTCCTGTAACTTGTGGGTGGACACGGGACGACAAACGGCTGACGACTCTCAGCCCGGCATGAGCCAGAGCAGGACGGCGGAGAGGGAGAAGAAGGAATAAATTGTCGTGAGGGCGACGGAAGAGCCCGCTATGTCGGCATCGCCGTGCATGGCCTGGGCCATGACGAATGATGGAAAAGGGGCTGGTGAAGTTCGATGGCAAATGGCTGCCTCGTGAGGAAGTTGAAAGAATTAAGGCCAGGGTACCCGAGGATGTGAAGCGCGTTGTTACGTTGCATTTGGAGGAGAATAAAAAGGGCAATTTCGGCGCCCAGTACTTTTGCAACCCGAATCTTGCGACGAAACTCTTTGCACCTACGGGCTGGGAGATTGTAAATGTCAACATCCATGATGGCATGGCAACGGTCACCGTTCGAGTCGATTCCAGTCAAAAAGGTGGCTCTCGGATTACAACACTTTGGGACTACAGTCTCAAACGCATGGATGATGATTGGAAGATCAGTATGCTGATGGAGCGGGACTGACTGTTGTTTGAGGAGAATACCGAGGAGTGGAAATGGGGTTCCTTGCCCGAATTGCTTGACGCTTCTCGTCATGGGTGTATTTGCCGTGATCGGCGTCTTGGCAACGCGAAAGAAGGAGCAAGGCGTATGCAACGCGCCAAAACGCCGAACGAAAATGCGCCAAAACGCCGAACGGAATTGTTGTTTTCTTTATAAAATGCTATAATTGAATTATCAGTAATGGTTACCTGATGGGGAGATTCGAGGGAGGGAAGAACAACGAGGTTGAAAATGTCGAAAACATATCGTGTCAATCCAGGTATGACGCTTGCGGCGGTGGCGGACTTGCCTCTTGCGCCGGGCGACGAGGTGCTCTTCCAGCGTGGCGGCGTATGGCGCGGGACGCTCCCCCTTAAGGGTGGCGTCGCGGGCGATTCCGTCCGTTACGGCGCATTTGGCGATGGCGCGGCACCGATGCTGATGGCCAGCGCGGACGCCTCCCGTCCCGAAAATTGGGAAAATGCCGGGAACGGACTGTGGCGGCTTGCGCTCGATATCGCCGAGGACGTCGGGGCAATGTGGTTCGACGGCGAAGCTGCCATTGGCTTCAAGAAGGACGCCCTTGCCGACATCGCGGACGACCTGGACTTCCATTGCGACCGCAAGGCGCACGCGACGCTGCTCAAGAGCGCCGAGAACCCCGCCGAACGGTTTGGCTCCATAGAGCTTGCCCTTGGGATGCATGGCCTTTCGCTTTGCCGCCAGTCGGGCGTCGTCATCGACGGTCTCCACATCCGTGGCGCGGGCCACCATGGTTTTTCCGCGAGTGAAGTGCGGGACGTGACGATTCGGAACTGTATCTTCGACCGCATCGGCGGCGGCGAACTTTACGTCACGCCGGAAGGCGTGCACGTCCGCTATGGCAACGCCATCGAGTTCTGGGGCGACGCAGAGGACATTCTCGTCGAATCGAACGTCATTGACCAAGTTTACGATGCCGCGCTCACGCACCAGTGCGGCACGCCGACGGCAAACCGCAACATCGTCTGGCGCGGCAACAGGGTGAGTCGCGCGGAATACTCCTACGAATACTGGCAGCAGGGGGAGGGCTCCGTTACCGAAGGCGTACTCGTCGAGGGCAATGTCTTCGACAAGGCTGGCTATGGCTTTGGCCACGCGCAGCGCTGGAATCCTAACGCCGGCCACTTGATCATCCAGGACACGACGGCGCGGACATCGGACTTCGTCATCCGGAACAACACCTTTGGCGTCAGCAAGGATCGCGGACTTCGGCTCTTCAATGACTGGAAGGGCGAATTCAAGCTCGCGGACAACGACTGGCGCCTTGAGCCCGGAAGCATCTTCTGCCAGTATCACGGCAGGCCGGGGGAGCTATCCGCCCTGCGCCATCTCTATCCCGGCTACGCAGACACGCGTCACATTGATTCTGTCGCGGAAATCGAGGAAGACTCGCGCAACCCCGCGCTTTACCGGGAAACCCCGGAGGATGTTTCCCGCTTCCTCCGCGATTTCGGCTTGCAGTCACGTTAGCGGACTTGTCCTGATTGACGGGAGGTAGGCCAGGCGGTGGACAAAATGGTGCATTATGGTGTCTAATCTCGGTGTTTATTATGCACTAATGGGCACTTATTAACAATCACGGAAGAGAATTTCTATGTTTGCACCAACCCCCTATAAATCCTTTGCTGTGCGTGATTTACGGGTGGTAGGCCAGGCGGGGGTCGAACCCGCGACCTACAGATTAGGAATCTGTCGCTCTGTCCAACTGAGCTACTGGCCTATGGAAAAGCCGGGAAAATACCGGCAATCAATGCAACAATTATACCAAGATTGCACTCTTCTTGCAAATGATTGCGGGCAATGGCAGGGCGCGGGAGCGCTACTGTTTGAGCTCGGCTTCAAGCATGTCGAAGACGCGGCCGAGCATCGTGGAGGCTTCCGTGATTTGCTGTTGCACGCGTTCGCAGGCGGAGCGGAGCTCGGTGAGGCGGTGGATCTGGCTGGCGCGCGCCCGCTCAAGAGTCGCGCGGCGCTCGGTGAGGCCGCTGACGAGCTTCTGCAATTCACGCTCGCGGTTTTCCGCCTTGAGAAGGGCGTTGCGAAGGGTGCGGATCTGCAGCTGGAGGTTTTCCGGCCCTTGGTCGAGGTCGGAGATGTCCATACCCTCGGGAATGGGGACTTGGACGGGCTGGCCGCAGCCGGCGCAGGCAATCACGAGACCTGCGCCGCGGTTGTCGATAACCAGGCCATGTCCGCAATGGGGACAGTCAAAGACAATGTCGGTGTCGCGAATGCCGTCTTCCACTTCCGGAGCCGTCGCGTACATTGCGCCAAGGTCGTCGGGGGATTGAAGGTTGCCATCTGCCATGTCTCTTCCTCCTGGTTTTCGTGTGATTAAGTTAAACCCCCGGCACACGCCGGGGGTTGCCTTGCCTGGAGCCTGCCAGGCGAAATGACTTAGGGCTTGACGACTTTGCCGGCGCGGATGCACTCGGCGCAGACAGTCTTGCGGACGGTCGAGCCGCCCTCCTTGACGCGGATGTTCTGGAGGTTGGGCATGAAACGACGGGTCGTGATGCCGGTGGTGTGGAGACCGATGCCACCGCTGGCCTTCTTGAGACCGTGACGGATGATCGACTTGCCGGTCATGGGCTTCTTGCCGCAGATATCGCAAACCTTGGACATTTTGTTCTGTGCTCCTTGAGAAATCGTCTTGAAAAACAATCCTTATTAATTTACCAAAAAACAGAAGGTTTAGGCAAGTGGAAATTCTTGTCAGTCCTTGAAATCGGAGGGTATCGCAAGCAGCTGGCAGGCGATGGCCTTCGCCATGCGGCGGTGGCCGTCGGCGTTAGGATGGAGCTTGTCGACGTCCTTGTTGTTGAAGAAGGAAACATGCGCGGGGGTGAGCGGGAAAAGTCCGCAAAGCGCGTTGAGGTCGATGACGGGCACGGCCCAGACGTTGGCCGCCTCCTTGATCGCGGCGATGTATTCGTCGACATAGAGGCCGAGTTTATTGGGGAAGGACTCGTCGGGCTGGACGTTGTCAGGCCCGCAGGTGAAGAAGGCCCGGTGGATCGGCGTGAGGAGGAAGACTTGCTGGCGGGGAAAGTTTTCCTTGATGTAGGAGAGGGCGATGTTGATGCGTCCGCGAAGCGTTCCCGGATCCATCGCGAAGTGCCGGCGAGGCGAGACCATGATTGTCGTGCGGTTGTTGACTTCCTCGGGGACGATGTCGTACCACTTGCCGAGGGGGAGGCTGCCGTTGAAGTCGTTGGTCCCGGCGAAGATCGAGAGGGCGTCGATCTCGTCGCCGAGTTCCTCCTTGAGGCGCCGGGCCTGGTTTTGCATGCCGCCCCAGGTGTCGCCGTTGATGCCGTAGACGACGGCCTCGATGCCGAGCATTTCCTCGAGGTACTGCCAGTAGTTCTTTGTCGTGCCGATATGGTTCTTGTCGGTGATGGAGTCGCCGAGGAAGGCGACTTTCTTGCCGTTCCACTGTGAATGTGTCATTTTGCGAATCCTTGTGTGTGCGGGCCGCAGTTCGGCGGGGAAGTTTGCCTGCGACGCCCTTAGAGTTCGACGCCCTGCTCCATGAGCGAGGCCTGGACCTTGGCGATGTCGACGTCGCGCAGCCCGACGTTGTCGCGGATTGCCGTGACAGCCGCCGTCGCGGCGCCTTGGCCGATGTTGACGCAAATGGGCATGACCCTGTAGTTGGAGTGGGCCTTGTGCGTGCCGGAGATGCTGCGGCCGGCGAGCAGAATGCCGTCGAAACCCTTGGGAAGAAGTGCGCCGTAGGGGATTGTGTAGCCGCCTTTCGACCGGAACTTCGCCTGTGCGCCGTTCTTGTCGAGTCCGGCGCCGGAGACGTTGTGGATGTCGAAGTTGAAGTTGCAGCGCGTCGCAATCCAGTCGTCGAAGACGCGAGCCTCGACGATGTCGTCTTCGGTGATGGTCGCCTCGCCGACGAAGTGGCGCGTCTCGCGGACGCCCATCAGCGACGCCGTGCTCACCACGTGGCAGTGCGCGTAACCGGGAACGTGCCCGCGGAGAAAATCCACGATTTCGTTGATCTGGCGGCGACAGGCGACTTCGGCCCTCGTCAGGTCCTCGGCCTTCGTGCCGTCGATGCCGGTGAGGTTCGTCATGTTGACCGTGACGATGCCCGGCAGCGTCGAGGGGTAGAGGAGGACGTGGCCGGCGGGGTGTTTCAAGTACTTGCGCCCGAGATCCTGGATGCGGCCT
This sequence comes from Kiritimatiellia bacterium, assembly GCA_045627605.1. Classification (GTDB taxonomy): domain Bacteria; phylum Verrucomicrobiota; class Kiritimatiellia; order RFP12; family JAAYLN01; genus RGIG5952. The sequence goes on from JAZQOA010000139.1 coordinate 26,683, forward strand.
TCGGGAACCTCGAAGTTGGTCTCGAAGGAGCCGGGGAAGACGGCCGTGGCGTAATCGACGCCGCCGATCTTGAACATGATCGTGACGGGTTGCATGCCGTTGTCCTCCGGGCGGCCGAGGACGAAGTCCGCGCCGGCTTTTGCCGCGACGTCGCCGTCGCCGGTCGCGTCGATGACGACTTTCGCAAGCCAGGCCTGGCGTCCGTTCTTGCTTTCGGTGACGATACCCTTCACGTGTTTGCCGTCGAGCACGGGGGCGGAGACGAAGGTGTAGAGGCGGACGTCCACATGGGCTTTTTCAAGCATCTCGAAAAAGACCAGCTTGAGCTTGTCGGGGTTGATCAGGTTCTTGGCGCGGCAGTCCTCCTCGGGGCCGGGGACGGATTCGAGCGCGAGCATTTCGTCGTAGAGCGGGCCGCGCGTGCTGCCCGTCCAGTGGCTCATGAGGCCGGTGGTTGCAATGCCGCCGACGGCGTGGGCCTGCTCCACGAGCAGCACCTTGGCGCCGAGACGTCCGGCCGTGACGGCCGCGGCGACGCCAGCCGGGCCGGCCCCCGCGACGATGATGTCGTATTCGCCCGCCACGGGCGTCTGGAGCGTTTCGGAAATGAACATGTTTTCCTCCGGGGAATCGCGTTTCACTACCGGTCGTTGAGCATTTCGTCCTTTTCGAGCACGGGCGCGTCGACGACGCGGAACTCGCCCGGCGCGAGCGTGAGGAAAGTCTTTTCGCCGAACCAGTGCATGACGAACTTGTGCTCGTGGTCGTAGTCGAGGTTCATGAGGTAGATCTTGCCGGCCTCGGGGAAGTAGGAGTAGTTGACCCAGTCGCATTCGGCGTCGGGCGTCTCGAAGTCGGGACCCGTGATCCAGACGTTTCCGCGCGTGATGCGGGCGATGTAGCTGTAGAGTTCGCCGATGAGACCCTTTGAATTCTCGACCGCGCCGGTGCCGTTGTCGCGGTTGGCCTCCGACGGGTAGTGCCAGAAGTTCATGAAGAAGACCTCGCCCTTGCCCGATTTGCAGCGGATGATCACCGGGTGCGAGGCTTCGTCGTCGACGGCCAGCACCTCGTAGTTCTCCGCGGGACCCGTGTACTCGACCTTGCCGAGGGGCAGGCCGATGATGCCGTAGCGGCGGCGCGCGACGAGGCCAAGGCAGTTCTTGCGCCGGTCGACGCCGGTCGCCCAGTAGAAGCGTTCGCCCTGGTCCACGACCTTGAGGCCGCAGAGCTCGGAGAAGTCGCCGCCGTTGACGAGCTCCTCCTTGGTGAAGAAGTCGTAGTTGCGCTTGTCGTTGGTTGAAAGGTGCGGGATGGCGAGGCAGAGCCTGCCGCCACGCTTCACGTAGTCGCAGAGGATGGCGTATTGCTTCGGCGTGCAGGTGTTCCAGCCGGAGAAGACAAGGGCCTTGTAGTTGCGGACGAGGAAGTCGGCCGTGATGTTGTCGAAGGCGAAGGAGACGATGTCCGCCTGCCCGTAGGGCGTGCCCGAATAGAAGAGGTTGCGGTTGGGCAGCATGTTGGGCGGCTTCGGGTAGAAGACGTCCTTGACGATGTTCCAGCTCAGCTCCGGCGCGCCGTTCATCCAGTGGTGGTCGAGCTTCGCGATGTTGTAGGCTCCGGCGACCGGCACGGCGGTGTGGTTGCTCGAGGCGATGTCGAGGTGGCCCTTGGCAAGGGCCACGACGGCTTCGGGCTGGCCCTTCGGCGCGGGGTTGGCCTTCACAAAATCCCAGAAGTCGCTCATGATCTTGCGGTATTCCGAGACGACCGGCGAACGGTAGTCGATCCAGGCGAACTTCCGTTTTGCCTCGAGGAGCTGGTCGTCTGTGACGGCCTTGCGCGCGGCCTCGTCGGAAAGCCAGGCGCCGAGGTGGAGCTGGTCGCCGACGACCGGCATGAACGACTGGGGCGAATCGACGCAGAGGTTGGACTGCGACCACTGGTTGCCGCTTTCAAGCGTGAGGATCTTGACGCCCGCCATGTACTGCTGGCGGAGCATCATCATCAGCGAGTCCATCTTGTGCGGGTTCGTGTGCGGGAAGTAGGAGTACCAATCGTGGGCGAGGTAGGCGTGCCAGGCCTGCGCACCGTACTGGCGGAGCATGCCGCGGCAGATCGACATGCCGATCGAGGTGTCGCCAAAGGGGTAGAACTCGATGCCGGGCGCGTCAAGGCCGCCAAGCATGAGGTAGTCGAGATGGAAGCTCGCGGACGAGCTGGTGAGGAGTCCCCAGCCCTCGGCGTGCTTCTTGTCGGTGCTGGCGCGCACTTTGCGGAGGAGGTCGACGGCCGACTTGGTGAGCGTGTACTTCGCGAGAATCTCCGTGGGCGTGTTTTTGTACATGTTCATCTCGCCGTCGTAGAGGCCGAACGAGAACATTTCGTGGAGGTCGTAGCAGACCCAGTTCCCGCTCTTGCGCAGGGTTGCGATCTGCTCGGGCGTGGCGCCGGAGCAGTTGGCCATGGCGGACATCCCCTCGCGGTAGGTTCGGAAGACATTGTCGACGAGGTTGTCGTTGTGCGACCACCACTGGATTGTGTTGCCCTGGTTGTCGCGGCGCATCAGGCCCGGGACCTCCTCCGGCGTGGGGTGGACGGGGCTCCACTCGGTGTGGGTGTAGCCGCCGGCCCAGGCAAGCTGCCCGCGGCAGGAGTTGACGCCGCTTGAAAGGTACATGCCCTCGGGCGGGAATTTGAATTGCTCGCCCGACCTTGGCAGCGCCGCGATTTGCGCGCCGTCCATTTCCATGAGTTCTTCTTTTGTCGCCATTTGCAAGTCTCCGGTAGTTGTGCGCGGTTCCGCGCGAGGAAATGCCATTATAGCAAAGCGCAAGAGTAATGGCGAGGTGAAATGTTTGCGGACGCGCTTCTGCGCGTCCGCGACGAACTGAGTCGCGAACTTGGCGCGCTGCCGTGGATTGCCTTGCATTCTTCACGCCAGCTTATACGAACGGATACGCTGGCCGACGATTTCCGGCTCGACCAGCCCCACCCTGGCAAGCTCCGCGCACCAATTGATAATGGTACGATTCGAGACCTTCATTACCTTTGCCATCTCAGCCGGAGTGAAATCGACAACATTTCGGCTCTTGAGATACTTGAAGAAACGGCGCTCCTTAAGGCCGAGATGCGAAAGCGAAGCAGCTGTCTTGTCGGCCGTATGCTCTTCGGCAATCTCCACGACCTTCCTTGCGTAAAGCTCCATCATGCGCAAGAAATACCCAGTCCAGATCTCGGGATGCGGCGGATTGCAGCGCCCGTCGTAAAAAAGCGGGGGAAGATCCATTTGCAACGACCGGTAGTATTCGTCGACATCATAGGCGAAATACTCTTCCAGCGAGCCGAGATTGCTGAAGCCGTAGCCGTAGTAATCGAGGACATAAGCGGACAGGAGCCGGGCGGTGCGTCCATTCCCGTCCTCGAACGGATGAATCGTCACCATCTGGTAGTGCACGACTGCCGCCTTGAGGATGGGATGGTCGTCGGAGCCGCGCACGTAGTCAACAAGCTCCACCAGTAACGGCTCGATGTCCATGCTCTCCGGCGGAATGTAATCCGGCCGTCCCGTCGCCTCGTCGTAAACGGCGAAAAGCACCCCGGGAGGCATCGGTCCGCGAATGCCGGTCTTTTCCGCTGCCTCGCCCCTCACGACAAGCCGCTGCACATCCAGGATAAGTTCACGGGAGAACTCGCGCTTGTCTTTAAGTGCCTTCTCCAAGAACAGCAGCGCCGCATAATAATTGCGAACCTCTTGCTCCGGCTTCAGGAAATGGCGCTTCGAGGAATCAATCGCTTCGCCCGCAGCCGCTTCGCTCAAAGGATTCCCCTCGATTTTGTTCGAGGCATACGAACTCTTCTTCTTTGAATTCTTCCGCAGCTTCAACGACAGTTTAACGGGAAGCTTGATGACCCTGCACCTCTCGCGCAACCGCTCAATCTCGACAATTCGACCAAGAATGTCGTTGTTTAAAACCACTTTAATCATCGCAATCATTATATCATATTCAAATGCCAAAAATTTCACTATTTTTCACTATTTTTCTCTCAACACGTCGGCTCGGGTTATAGCAAAAAGCGCGTTTTTGCGTAGCGACGGCGCCCTCGCTGTCGGTGTCGTGAGCATGGTGCGAGGCAAGGTGGGGTGGGGCGAGTTGCCTGGGCAAGGACACGAGACATGAGACGCGAGCGAGAGCCTGGAAGACGGACGAGACTGAGTTACTTTTTGCTATAATCAATTGCAAAGGCTTTGTCACTTATGAAATTTTCGATCACGCTTCTTTTTGTTCTGGCGGTCGCATGTGCCGCCGAGGCCGGCAATTTCTTCCGGGTCACGCCCTACGTCCAGCATCCGGCGACCAACGCGATGACCCTTTCCTGGTTCATGCAGGAACCTTGCGACGGCAAGGTTTCGTGGCGCGAGGCGGGTGCCGCCACCCCCGCCGGTTCCGCCACGACGAAGCCCGAGCGCATGGACGACCTCGCCTACTTCAACTACACCAACTACCCGTCGCCCTACCTCCCGATGACGATTCCCTTCCGCCACCGCGTCCGCCTCACCGGGCTCAAGCCGGGGACCCGCTACGACTACCGCGTCGAGTGCGGCGGCAAAACCTACGCCAACTCGTTCCGCACCGCGCCCCAGGGCGACGCGCCAATCCGCTTCATCTGCTATTCCGACAGCGAGACCGAACCCGAGTCAACCGGCGCCAGGGTCGCGTGGGAGGATCCCTCCGGCAAGGATGCCAAACGCCGCTACTTCATCGACCAGACGACCGGCTACGCCTCCAACATCGTGCACATCCTGCGTCGCAATCCCGACCTCATCATGATTTCGGGCGACCTCGCCGAGAAGGGCAGCAAGCAGGTCGACTGGGACGAGTTCTGGCGCCACAACGCGGGCGCGCTGAACGATCCCGCGGGTTCGATCCCGATTCTCGCCGCGCCCGGCAACCACGACTACCACGCCTACAACGAGGACTGCGGCGAGCGCGGCATGCGCAAGTTCCTCTCGTATTTCGAGTTCGAGCCCAACGACGCCGAGGTCGCCCCCGACCAGCGCCAGCGTTTCCACCGCCTTGACTACGGGCCCGCGACTTTCCTCTTCCTCGATCTCAACAACGGCCCCGACGGCGACGCCGAGCTCGACACCAACCTCTACATGAATGGCGATGCCTGCCGCGCGCCGCATTTCACCGAGGGTTCCGCGCAGTGGAACTGGCTCGAAACGCAGCTTGCGGACGCCCGCGGCAAGAGCCGCTTCATCTTCGTCTTCTCCCACCAGTGCCCGTATTCCGTCGGCTACCACGGCCGCGTCAACGGCGAGAAGGGGACGGAGGCCTACGGCGAGGAGCTTTCCGGCACCGCCGCCCGCATCCTCGTGCCGCTTCTCCTCAAGTATGGCGCCACGGCCTGGATCTGCGGCCACGACGAGATCATGGAGCGCTCCGAGGTGGCCGGCAAGATGATTTGCGACGACGGCTCCGAGCGCGACCACGTGCTACAGGTCTACGACGTGGGCTTTTCGGGCGACGGCCTCCGCGGCCGCCAGCGCACCACCAATCCCAACCCGTTCGAGAAGTTCCGCGTCCACACCGACTCAAAGGAAGTCTGGAAGGACGGTCTTCTCGTGGACGGCGGCAAGCACTACGGGCACCTCGAGGTGAATATCGCGACCAACGCCCAGGGCGTGTGGGAGGCGTCGTTTACCCCCGCGTATGTCTTTGTCTCGACCAACGCCCAGGGCCAGGCCGTCGGCTTCGACCGCCGCGTCTACGACGACGAGTTCCGCGTCCCGCAGAAGTAGTTCGGCCCGTCTTTTCAGTAGGGGATTCCGAAGTCGACGAATTCGTGCGCAAGGCCGAATTCGTCCGCGATCCAGTTGCCGACGGCGCGTATCCCGAAGCGTTCGGTGGCGTAGTGCCCCGGTGCGAAGACGTTCATTCGTTCAAGCTTGCAGGCGTTGTAGCTGATGAGATCCGCCTCGCCCGTGAGGAAGGCGTCGAGTTTGTCGCGGACGGCTTCCGCGACGAGGTCGGGCGCACGGCCCGAGACGACGCCAACGGTCCGGATGGTCTCCGCGCCGAAGAGCTGCGTCCGGACGGCGGGCGAAACGACGGACTTGACCTGTTCCTCGAACACCGTGCGCGGAAGCGGCGAGGGGAGTTCCCCCGCGAAGCCGATTGCCTTGCCGTGGTAGTGGCCGAACGGCACTCGGTTGACAAGTCCGAGCGCGGCGCAGAGCTGCGCGTTGTTGCCGAGTTCCGGATGGGCGTCGAGCGGCAGGTGGCAGGCCCAGAGCGCCATCTTGTGTTCGACGAGAAAGCTGACGAGCTTGAAGTTCGCTCCAGTCACATACTTGAGCGAGTCGCCCCAACTTAGCCCGTGATGGCAGATGACGAGGTCGGCGCCGCGCCGGGCCGCCTCCTCGAAGAACTCGAGCGAGGCGTCGACGCCTGAGCAGACCTTGGCGAAGGCGTTGCGCGAGGAGTCCACCTGGAGCCCGTTGTTGGAGAAATCGTCGAAGTCCGCGATGCGGAGCTTTTCGTCGAGCGCCGCGATCAGCGCGTGTTTCTCAATTGCCATCGTCCGTCTCCCCGGATGTGTTGCCGAAATGTTCCCTGAAATACCTCGCCGCGCCTTCGCGGTCGGTGAAGGCGCCGTCAAGCTGCGCCTCGTAGCAGGTCTTCAGCCAGTCGCCGAACTTCGGCGACGGGCGCAGCCCCATGGCCACGAGATCGCGTCCCTGCAGGAGGGGTTTCGGCGCGGAATCGCGAATGCTGAGCCTCTCCGCGGCGTCCGCGAGCCAGCGGAGATCGGCCCCGCCGGAGGAACCGCCAGGCGGGAAGGGGGGGCGTCCTTCGTCGTCAGCCAGCGCAACGCGGATGAGCCGGTCGAGGCGGATGACCTTCGCGGCGAGGCGGCGAACGGCGGCGTCGCCTGCGCCGGCCCTCCAGAGCGCGTAGGGCTGCATGTGGTGCGTGACGAGCGGCGGCACCTCCTTGAGGAGCGCCTCCTCGTTGGTGAGCCGCCGGAGGAAGGAGAGGGTGGGGGCGAGCCCCGCCTCGTCGTGGCCGATCGAGCGGATGTGGCCGCGCTCGAACCGTGTCGTTGCGGGCTTCCCGAAGTCGTGGCAGAGGACGGCGAGGCCGACGACGAGGTCTTCGCGGCTGTCGTCGGAGCGGCACCGCGAAAAGGCGTCGAGGCTGGCGAGGGTGTGGTTCCAGACGTCGCCCTCGGGGTGCCATTGCGGATCCTGGCGGCAGCCGATGAGTGCCGTGAGCTCGGGGTAGTCCCTCGTCCACCCGGTTTCGCGGAGGAAGTTCATCCCCTTGGAAATCGCGACGCCTTTTTCAAGAAGCTTTGCCCATTCCCCGAAGAGGCGCTCGCGGGGAAGCCCTTCCGACGTCATCGTCCGGCAAACCGCGATGGTTTCGGGGGCGGGGGCGAGGTCGAACCGCGCCACGAACTGCATGCCCCTCAGGACGCGCAGGGGGTCTTCCCGGAATTTTTCCGAGACGTGGCGCAGCACCTTGGCCGCGAGGTCGCGCCGGCCCCCGAAGGGGTCGGCAATTTCATCTCCGAGCGGGTCGTAGTAGATTGCGTTGATGGTGAAGTCGCGCCGCGCGGCCGCCTCCTCGACGCTGAGCGTCGGGTCGGAGTAGATGTCGAAGCCCTTGTGCCCGGTGCCGTGCTTTGACTCGCGGCGCGGGAGCGCGATGTCGATGTCGAGATGGCGGAGCTTGACGACGCCGAACGACTCGCCCACGAGATCGAGCTCGAATTCCCGCGAAAGGACTTCGCGGAGCCTGTCCGGGGCGAGTCCGAAGACCTCGATGTCGACGTCTTTTGCCACGGCGCCGCAAAGGAGGTCGCGGACGGCTCCGCCGACAAGAAAGGCGCGTCCGCCTGCGTCGCGGACAAGTCTGGCGACATCTTGCGTCGCCTTGCGGATGGGTTCCGCGACTTTTGAAAGGTCGAGACTGGGCACCCTGCGACTCCTACCAGTTGATCGGGGCGAGGCCGTGTTCCGCGAGGTACTGGTTCGCCTTGGCGAAGTGTCCGCACCCGAAGAAGCCGCGGAACGCCGAGAGGGGCGAGGGGTGGGCCGATTCAAGGACGAGGTGCCGTGCGCGGTCGATGAAGGCGCCTTTTCGCTGCGCGTAGCTGCCCCAGAGCATGAAGACGACATGTTCGCGCTTTTCTGCGATGACGCGCACGACGGCGTCGGTGAAGGTCTCCCAGCCCTTGCCCTGGTGGCTTCCGGCGACGCCCGCCTGAACGGTGAGCGTGGCGTTCAGCAGCATGACGCCTTGGTCCGCCCAGTGCGAGAGGTCGCCGTTGCGGTTTGCGTACGAGAGGTGAAATTCGTCGCCGAGCTCCTTGTAGATGTTGACCAGCGAAGGCGGAATCGCAACGCCGTCCTGCACCGAGAAGCAGAGACCGTGGGCTTGTTTCGGTCCGTGGTAGGGGTCCTGCCCGAGGATGACGACCTTGACCTTGTCGAGCGGCGTGCGGTTAAACGCCTCGAAGATGAATTTCCCCGGCGGGTACACCGTGCCGCGGCTGTAGGCGTCGCGCACGAATGCGGCGAGCTTGGCGAAGTAGGGGCTGTCGAACTCCCCTTGCAATTCGCGTTGCCACGATTGCTCTATCCTGACGTTCATCGCGTTCCCTGCCGCAAGGCAGCTCCCTTAGCAGTCGTGGTAGAACGGGCCGTGGATTTGGTACGGGTAGGTGCCGAAGTCCTCGAATTCGGAGATGCCCATGTCGTGGTTGACGTCGCGGACGTGGGCGTTGAAGGCCGGGTGCGCCACGGCGTTCGGGTCGTTGGGGGCCTCCGAGCGCGTGTTCCACGAGGCCCACGCGGCGATGGCGTATTCCTCGTACATGTGGTGGCCGCGCTTGTAGTGCCAGGTGGTTTCGAGCATGCCCCAGGCCTTGTGCTTGAGGATGCCCTTTCCGAAGGCCAGTGTGTTGGGGACGTTGAACCAGGGGCAGCCAAGTGTGTCGAAGCCCTTGTCGACGAAGTGGCGCAACGTGGCCCACGAGGGCTCGCCGCTTTCCAGGTCCTTCTGCGAGAGCGAGTAGCGCCAGTCGCAGATGACAAAATCCTTCGGGAGGGCGTCGAGGATGGCGACGGTGGCGTCGGAACCGTTGGCCACGTAGCCTGTCCAGCGCGGGTCGCCGCGCCTGACGAACATGTCGTGCCACACCATCGGGCGCGCGCCGTGCTTCTTGAGGAACTCGCCGAAGTGCAGGAGGTGGTCCCTGAGGAGCTCCGCGTAGTCGGCGCGGCGGCAGAGCGCGCAGGTGCCGGCGCCGTCGGCCTCGTCGCAGCCGAGGTGGAAGAAAGGCGGGTTGCCGAAGATGCCGAGGAGTTCGCCCACGAGGTCTTCGAGGAAGGTGCGCGTCGCGGGGTTGCTGAGGCACCAGCACCAGCCATCGGGCTCGAAGAGCGGCGCGAACTCGGGGTGGAGGTCGAGCAGGACGTGCTTGCCGGTCACGCTGCGCGAGGCCGAGGCGTGGCCGAAGATGTTGAGCTGCGGGATCGGCGTCAGGCCCAGTTCGCGGGCAAGCCGGACGATCCGGCGCAGTTCCCCCGTGGTGATCGAGTGGCCCGGCCAGGAGAACTCGGGGTGCGACTCGAAGCGCAGCGAGCCCCAGGTCTCGATGACCACGTAGTTGTACTTGTAGTAGGCGGCGAGGCGCACCTGCCGCTCAAGCTCGGCGTAAGTCGACTCCGGCGGGGGGAAGAAGCAGACGTGCATGCCGCGGAAGGCCATGTCGGGCGCATCGTCGATTTCCACGGCGGCGAGGATGAAGGAGGCGGTTTTGCCAACGCCGCGCTCCGACTCCGCCAGCTGGCGGAGCGTGAAGAGGGCGTAGCGGACGCCGCGGAGCGTTTTCGCCGCGATCGAGGTCTTGGCAGCGCCGACGCGGATTGAATAGCCCTCGTCGTTTTCCGGGACTTTTTTCAGCTCGGCCTTGGCGACCTTGGCTTCGACTTTCCAGAAGTCGCGCGCCATTTTCGCGACCAACTCGGCGGCCCCCTCCTCGGGGCACGCCACCTCGAACTTGCACTTGTCCGCGATCTTGAAAAACTTGTCGGACTTGATTTTCAGCGACTTGACGGGCGGCATCAGGCGCCCTGCGAGGACGGCTTCCTCAATCTTAGCGTTCATAAAAGCTCCTTTGGGTGTTCGTTGTATTATAGCACAAAAGACGCGCCCTGTTCGTCCCCCCGTTCGGTGACGGGCGGGAACGGGCGGCGGGCAAGTGCCGGATTGCATTTTGTGCTATAATTTTTAGCCACTTGAAAGGAGTCTTTATGAACAGCGCTCAACGAAGCGAATGCAAGGCGCTCGCGAAGAAAATTCGCCTGCACTGCCTGCAAATGGTTTGGAATGGCAAGAGCGGCCACATCGGCAGCATGCTTTCGACGGCGGACATCTACCCCGTCCTCTACAAGCACATTCTCAAGGTTGACCCGGCGAACCCGAAGATGGAGGACCGCGACCGGTTCCTGCTCAGCAAGGGTCATGGCGGCGCGGCGCTTCTCGCCTGCCTTGCCGAGGAGGGATTCTTCCCGCTCGACTGGCTGGACCGCTACTACTGCGACGACGGCAAGCTCTCCGGGCACATCTCCCACCACATTCCCGGCGTCGAGTTCTCGTCGGGTTCGCTGGGCCATGGCCTGCCTGTCGCCTGCGGCATGGCGATGTCCGCGAAGCAGGCCGGCAAGGCGCACCGCATCTTCGTGATGTCTTCCGACGGCGACCTCAACGAGGGGTCGTCCTGGGAGGCGATCATGCTCGCCGGCCAGCACCACTGGGACAACCTCGTCATGCTCGTCGACTACAACCGCCTCCAGGCGCTGGGCTGCTCGCAGGACATCGTGAACCTCGAGCCGCTTTGCCCGAAGCTGGAGATGTTTGGTTGGCGCGCCGCGGAGTGCGACGGGCACGACCCCGACGCAATCGAGGCGGCCCTCAAGGCGCTCCCGCTGGAGAAGGGCAAGCCTTCAGCCATCATTTTCCGCACCGTCAAGGGCAAGGGCGTCAGCTTCATGGAGAACAACTACAAGTGGCACTACGGGGGCCTCACCGAAGAACTCCTCGCCCAGGCCAAGAAGGAAGTGGAGGCGATGGAATAAAATGAGAAAGGCTTTCAACCAGGAGCTCCTGAAGATCGCGGAGAAGGATCCCCGCGTGTTCATGATTCTCGCGGACATCGGCTACGGCGAAATCGAGCCCTTCGCCAACAAGTTCCCCGACCGCTTCATCAACTGCGGCGTCGCCGAGCAGAACATGACGGGCGTCGCCTGCGGCGTGGCGATGGAGGGAAACACCGCGATCACCTATTCGATCGCCAACTTCCCGACGCTCCGCTGCCTTGAGCAGGTCCGCAACGACGTCTGCTACCACGACGCCAACGTCAAGATCGTCATCATCGGCGGCGGCATGGCCTACGGCGAACTCGGCGTCTCGCACCACTCCACCGAGGACATCGCCATTATGCGCGCGTTGCCCAACATGGTGGTGCTCTGCCCGTGCGACATTCCCGAGGCCCGTGCGGCGACGCACGCGATGATGGCCTACAAGGGGCCCGTCTATTTCCGCTGCGGCTACAAAAACGAGCCGGACATCAACCCCGGCCCCGTCACGGACTTCAGGATTGGCGGCAGCACGCGCCTCCGCGAGGGCAAGGCCGCCACCGTGATGTTCGCGGGGACCATCGGCTACAACGCCAAGCTCGCGGTCGAGCAATTGGCCGGGGAGGGCATCGAGTGCCGCCTTGTCAGCCTCTATTCCGTGAAGCCGATCGACAAGGCGCAGATTGTCGCGGCCGCAAAAGAAACCGGCGGCATCGTCGTCATCGAGGAGCACAACGTCTCCGGCGGCGTCGGCAGCGCCGTGGCCGAGGTCCTGGCGGACGAAGGCTGCCTGGGCGTACCGTTCAGGCGGCTCGCCATCCCCGACACCTACATCACCAAGATCGGCACGCAGGGGTGGCTTTGCGACCAGTATGGCATCGGCGTCAAGGACGTTGTCGCCGCCGTCAAGTCCATCGTCCGGTAGTTTTTGAATGGCGCGGTGCGTTGACCCGGCGTTGCCTTGCCGGTGCAACTGCCCGCGCCGTTGCTTTTGCAAGGTTGAAAAAATGTCGAATATCCGTTGCACGCATTTCTACGACTGGCCGTCCGTGAACGAGCACTCGTTCGAGAGCGTCCTCAACGAGTTCAAGGAGAACGGCGTCGATACGCTCACGTTCGCCACTTATTTCACCAACTACGTTTACGGCGACCCGAACAAGGCCGTCCGCCTGAGGAAGCTCCTCGACAAGACGGGTGTCTCCATGCCCGACGCCCATGGCCTTTGGGGCGGGCTGTGGGATCTTTGCGCCGCCGACACCTTCATGCGCAAGTACCTGGCCGAAGGCCACAAGCTCAGCATGTCGATTCTCGCGGATTTCGGCGTCAAGACCTACACGGTGCACATCGGCGCCGCCGAATGCGTGGAAAACGGCGGACGCTACACGCCGGAAATGCATGCCCGCGCGTTGGCCACGCTTGAGGCGATCTTGCCGACGGCCGAGAAACTTGGCATGGTCGTGTGCGTGGAGAACGCCTTCGAACCCGCCAACACGCCCGCCATCGTCGAAAGCTGCATTTTGCCGTTCGGGGATTCGCCCGCGATCGGGTGCTGCCTCGACGTCGGCCATGTCAACGTGATGAACGCCGAGATTCCGCGGCCCGACGAAAAGATGGCGGAAAGCTGGCTCAACGTCCACATGTGGGGCAACCGCATGCGCGAGAACATGCTTCCCGTGGGGGAGGCCATCCGCAAGCTGGCGCCTTATATCGTCACGACCCACGTCCACGACAACGACGGCTGGAACGACCAGCACCTTTGCCCGGGGCTGGGCGTTTGCGACTTCGACCTCGTTTTCGCGGAACTTGCCAAGTGCCCGCGTCTGCAGTCCGTGCAGAACGAGTCCTGCTTCCATGCCGGCGGAACTTCCATCGCCCAGGCGTGCCGGGTCTTCAAAAAACTGATGGAAAAGCTCTGAAAGCCAAACCATGGCGCAGGCTCGTTGACCTGCCCCGGCGCGTGAGCGTCACCTTCGAGGCGCGAAGGTGAAGGGTCGCTTGTCGAAATGCCACGCTTGGGCGCGTTCCCGGTGTAATCGAATGGCGAAGGCAGATACCAAGGTAAACATCCCAGGCAGGTTTGCCGCGCTTTGCGTGGGGACGTGCATTGTGATTGCCGCGGCTGTCACGCTGTCGCCCCGCCGCCACAATGGCGGCGCGAATGCCGGGCGGGAAGAGTGGCGATGGCTTTCAATGGGAACTGTCGCCGAGTTCTCCACGGAGGCTGCTGGCGCCGCGGGCGAAGCCGAGCGAAGCATCGTCGCGGCCGCCTTTGACGAAGTCGAGCGCACCTTGAGCGTATTCAATCCCGACAGCGTTTTGTCACGGCTGAATGCGGGCGGCGAAATCGAATTGCCCTTGATTGACGATCCCTGCGCCTGCGACATCCTCAAGGTCATTTCATTTGCCCTTGAAACAGCCCGGGCGACGGATGGCGCGTTTGACCCGACGGTGAATCCGCTGATGCGTCTCTGGGGATTCCGCAAGGGCGTGGAAAATGCAGAGGCGCCTTCCGAGGCGTCCATATCCAACGTGCTGGCAACCGTTGGCTACCGGCATGTCGGCATCACGACCAACGGGGAGGGCCGCGCGACCGTCAAGTTCGACAAGCCCGGCGTCGAGCTGGATCTCGGCGGCATCGCCAAGGGGTATGCCGTGGACCTGGCATATGAACGGCTCGTCAAAGCGGGCGCCGCGAACTTCCTCGTCAATTTCGGCGGCAACATCCGCGTTCACGGAAAGCCCGTGAACGGCGGGGACGTTTGGCGGATGGCAATCCGCGATCCCGCCAATCCCGGAAGGACGACGGGGGACGTGCTTGAGCTAGCGGGCGGCGAGGCCGTCGCCACATCCGGCAGTTACGAGCGGTATGTCGAAATCGAAGGGTGCCGCTACTCGCACATCCTCGATCCCCGCACGGGGCATCCGGTCGGGCGGGGCGGGTCGGTTTCCGTGGTAGCGCCGACGGCCATGGCGGCGGACGCCTTTTCGACCGCGTACTTTGTCGCGGGGGAGTCACAGGGTAATGCCGCGATGACCGTGAAAGTGGTAGAATAGGAAGAGAAGCAAGGAGTCTGCATGAATTCGTTCCCCAATTATCCGTTGCGTGAAGTGACCGATCTTGATGGCGTATGGGATTTCCATTTCATCCCCGAGGAGCAAGCCCCGGCGCTTGAAGCCTTTTCCCCTTCGGGCGTTGTCTTCGACTCGCTGGAGACGGTCCCCGGCGTTTTCGACGCCACGCAACCGCTGGCCGGACTTCGTGGCATCGGCGTTTACCGCCGCCTGTTTTCGCTTGCCCGCGGCGGACGCCATGTCTTCACCTGCGGGGGCTTTATGCTGGCGGCCCGCGTCTTTGTCGACGGTGTTGAAATTGGCCGCACCGACCTCCCGTATTCAAAGGTCCGGTTTGAGTTCGCCGCGGAGGCCGGGGCGCATGAAATCGTGGCGGCCTGCGACAATCGTTTCGCCTCCACGCCGATGTGGCTCTATTACTACGACTTCTACGCCTACGGCGGTATCATCAGGCACGCCGACATCATGGACGTGCCTGCGGACGCGGTATTGCGGGCCGCGGTATTCACGCTGTCGCTCGAAGGCGACATCCGCATCGACGTCTCCTTTGACGCGGCCGTCCGCGACGGGACGAGGAAACTTACCGTCGCCTTCGACGGCGGGGAGGCGCGCGAAGTCAAGGCGCAGATCGCCGGGGGGCGCGCCTCGCTGAAGCTGCGCGTACCAAACCCGACGCTTTGGTCGCCGGAATCGCCCAGCTTGCATACCGTGACCGTCTCGACCGGGGCCGACGCCGTGACCGAAAGGTTCGGCCTGCGCATAGTCGAGTCCAAAGACGCCAAAATCCTTGTCAACGGCAAGCCCATCCGGCTATGGGGGTTCAACCGCCACGAGTCCGACCCCGACCTTGGCCCCGCGCTGGGCCCGCAGCAGCACCTCCAGGACCTCAAGCTCCTCAAGGAGATGAACGGCAACTTCATCCGCGGCTGCCACTACCCGCAGAACCAGGGCTTCCTCGATCTCTGCGACCAGATGGGCGTCTTCGTGTGGGAGGAGTCGCTTGGATGGGGCAACCAGGAGAAGCAGCTCGCGGACAGGACGTTCTTCGACCACCAGGTCGAGGCGACCCGCATGATGGTGCGCGAAAGCATCAACCACCCGTCCGTCATCCTCTGGGGCTTCCTCAACGAGGGGGCGTCGGACTTCCCCCAGGCGCGGCCGCTCTACAAGAAGCTCGCCGAAACCATCCGCCGCGAAGATTCCTCGCGGCTCGTCACCTACGCCTGCAACAGGTATGAGCGCGACATCTGCTTCGAATTCGCCGACGTGATGTCGATCAACGCCTATCCCGCCTGGTATTCGCAAAGCGAGAAGCCGAAGGACTTCGCGAACATCGAACCCTACGTCAAGCGCTTCGCCGCCCTGGCTGATCTCCCGGAAAACCGGCACATGCCCCTCATCATGAGCGAGATCGGCGGCGGCGCCCTCTACGGGTGCCACGACAGGGTCGGCTCGCAGTGGAGCGAGGAATACCAGGCCGAGCTTATCGGGCGTGTCGCGGACGCCATCATCGCCAACGAACGCTACACGGGCGTCGCCTTCTGGCACTTCGCCGACGCCCGCACGTATGTTTCGAGCATCTACCGTCCGCGAGGCTTCAACAACAAGGGCGTGCTCGACGAGTACCGCCGCCCCAAGATGGCCTTCGACGTCGTCCGCGAGAAATTCGGCGCGGCGAAATAGCACCCTGGTTCATTTCCGACATGGCGGCCGGCGGGAAATCACTGATACGCGACTTCACGGACGGACCGGTTTTCGGCCCGCTCGTGAAGTTCTCGATCCCGTTCATGCTGTCGAACGCGCTCCAGGTGCTGTACTCGACGGTCGACATGTTCATTGTCGGCAAGTACATGGGGCACGTTGGCCTGGCTTCCGTCATCAACGCCAGCCGCGTCTTTGTCTTCATGACGATGCTCAGCGTCGGGCTTTCGATGAGCGGGCAGATCTACGTGGCGCAACTTATCGGGCAGGGGCGGCGGGATGCGCTCCAGAAGGCGATCGGCACGTTTTTCACGACCCTGCTTTCGATTGGCGCCGTGCTGACCGTGGCCGGCTTGCTTGCCGCAAGGTCGCTTCTCGAATTGATCAACGTGCCGGAAGAGGCCTTGCCCGGGGCGCTGTCCTATCTCCTTGTCTGCAGCGCCGGCATCATGTTTTCGTTCGGCTACAACATGGTGTCGGCCGTGCTGCGGGGCATGGGCGATTCCAGGCGGCCCTTCCTCTTCGTGGCGGTGGCGTCCGTCACCAACCTCGTCCTCGACATCCTCTTCATCGCCGGGTTTGGCTGGGGGACCTTCGGCGCTGGGCTTGCGACGATCCTCGGGCAGGCGTTGTCGTTTGTCTTCTCCCTGGCCTACCTCTACCGCCAACGCGAAGGCTTCGGGTTCGACTTCAGGCCCCGGAGCTTCAGGATCGACGGCGCGGTCCTGGCGGCGCAAATGAAACTCGGCATACCGTTCGCCATCCGCTTCGCGGCGATCAACGTCTCGATGATGTACGTGCTCGGGCTCGTCAACGGCGTGGGGCTCGCGGCGTCAACAGTCTTTGGCGTCGGCGTGCAGATGGACGACATCGTGACGAAAATCACGCAGGGGATCATGCAGGCGACGACGGGAATGGTCGGGCAAAACTACGGCGCCCGCAAGTTCGACCGCATCCGGCGGATCGTCTATGGCGCGTGGCTCTTCAGCTTTGGTTTCTACGTCGTCTACTCCTACTTCCTGCTGGCGCACACCGAGGCGATGTTCAAGGTGTTCACGGACAACCCCGAGGTGCTGGCGCTCGCCCCGGTCTTCGCCTGGAACATCGTCTGGCAATTCCCCGGCCTCGTCATCATGCGCGGCACCAACGGCTTCATCAACGGCATTGGCAACGCGCGCCTCGCCTTGGTCTTCGGCATCCTGGACGGCGTCGTCCTGCGCATTGGCTGCAGCTGGCTGCTCGGGACGTTCCTGGGCCTGGGGCTCAAGGGATATGTCCTGGGCTATGCCGTTGCCTGCTACGGCATGGGGTTGCCGACGCTTTTCTACTTCTTCTTCTGCCCGTGGAAAAACCGGCGCGCCGTGACGGCCGCGTAGCGGGGGCGCGACTCCTTGGTGAATCCGCGCCCTGGCCAGTCCCTATTCCCATGTTTTCATCGGCTTGATCGCGAACGCGGGGATTCGCCCTTCCGCTTCCCTGAGCATGGCGTCGGAGGCGGCAACGCAGTAGGCGGCGTGCTTGAGCGCCTCGCCGACGACACGGAGCGTGACGTCCTTGACTTCGGCCGGCTTGAGCGCGAGGAACCTCCTGTAATTTTCGGCGCGCTTCTCGGGTGTGACCCCGCGCAGGGCGTAGTTGAGGATTTTCGTGCAGGCCGCCGCAGGGCGCGCGGGCGTCTCGTAGCCCTTGACACTGGTGAGAATGGCGTTGTCGATGTCGGATTGCGTCCACGAGGCGTTTTTCACGAAATCCGCCGCGCGCATCATCGTCTCGAATGACTCCGCGACATGCGGGTCGCGGTAGGTTGAAAAGACGAGTTCGGCGCCTGCCGGAAGGTAGGAGAGCCCCGCGCCATAGGCGTTGCCCTTGAAGCGGATTTCGGGAAGCATGTAGTCGGAGGAGATGATCGAGGCGCCGATTTCAAAGGGAATGGCGTCGGCGGACGAGTAGTGCGGCGCGGGTGCGCAAAGCGCGCTGAACGAAACTTGCAGCGCGGCGGACAATCCCTCGTTGCGAAGCGCGAGATCGGGCGTAAAGACGGTGTTTTCGGCAATCGGCGCCGGGGCGGTCTTCATTTCGCCCAGCCATTTGTCGATGCGGGCGCGGATCTTGCCTTTGGCTTCCTCCGGCGCGACGAGCGAAACGCTGAGGCGACGCGGGTCGAGGAGAAAGTCGCGGATGCGGGCGATCTTTTCGGCGGACTCCCCGTATGCGGCCTCGCGGCTGGCCGCGCCGAGACGTTCGAGGAGGGCGAGTTCGGGGAGCCCGCTGGTCTGGTTCCGGCGGTGCCCGGCGAGGCTGAGGAGGCGCCTGGCGTGGATGCGCGTAGTGCCGCGGGCGTCCTCCACGAAGTCGGCGCGCAACACTGTGCGGTCCTGCACGATGACGTCCGCCATGCGCGCGGTGTCGCACGGGTCGAGTTCGAAGAGGACCTCGCGCAAGGTGTCGAGGGCCTTGTCGAGTGACGAGATTGTGCACTTCAGAATGAAGTCGAGCGCAGGCAGGAAGGTCGCGTCGGGCGTCGACGAAACCCGGAGGACGGAATCGGCGGAGAGCGAGCCGGTGCAGCTGGCGCGGCGTTTCGCGACGGCCGCATAGTCGAGGCCTTTCGTGCCGAAGTCGCTGACGGCCCCGCTGAAGCGCGGGACGAACTCCCAGAGGTCTTCAGGGAGGCCCCTGAGGTCGAAGGAGAGGAGGAGGTAGACGATGCCGTTGGTGGGCACTTCGCAGGCGGAGGTAAAGATGCCGCCCGCGCCGGTTTCCTCCGTGACGGTTGGGATTTCCTGCGGGGTGGGCGAGATGTCCGCAACCTTGAGCCGCGGCAGGCACGCCAGATCCTCCGGGGAGTTGGGCCGGGCGTTCATTTCCTCGAGTTGGGCGGCTTCCTCGGAGATTTTGCGCATCTCGGCGTCGGAGAGCTTGGCGCGGACGTCCGCGAGGCGCCGGGCGAGTTCCGCGTCCTGCTCCTTCTCGATCGTGTGGCTGGGGGCGAGGACGATGTCGAGGCGGTGCGGGTTGTCGACGAGAAGCTCCCTTGCCATGCGCGGGAGGAGCATGGGGTCGGCGTCGATTTCGGCCCGGGCGGCGTCGTAATAGGGCATGCGCTCGAGGAGGGACGCGGGATCAACGCCGGCGCACCAGGCCGCAGCCGCGTTGGCGGCGGTATTGAGCGCGAAGTTCGTGCCGATTTCGTTGCAGCCGTAGACAACCTGCTGGAAGGCGGCGTCAACGTCGTCCTTGTCGAAGGGGGTTCGCGACAGTTCATCGAGCGTGTCGAAGACGACCTTGCGAAAGGCGTCCATGTCTTCGGGGTTGGCGCCGTCAACGCCGAGGTGGAAGGTTTCCTCAAGTCCGTTGGCGGAGGCCCCCGAATAGATGACGTTGGCGCCGACATGCGCGTCGTTTATGGCTTTTTTGAGCGGCGAGGCGTCGTTGCCGACGAGAAGGTAGGTGAGGATCGAGAGGCGCGCGTTAAAGGCAATGTCGGTGGTGTCCCCGACGAGCCAGTTGAGCATGAGGTAGGATTTGTCTTCGGTCTCCTCGTCCGCCGGGAGCGGATAGGCGGCTGAAAAGGCGCGGGGCTTGGTCCACTTGGGTTGCCGACGTGACGGCGGGACGGGGGCGATGGGGGTGTAGCCGGCGAGGCGCGGGGCCAGGAAATCGAGCCAGTCTTCCGTGGGGATGTCGCCGTAGGCGACGATGAAGGCGTTGGAGGGGTGGTAGCGCGTCGCGTGGAATTGGCGCAGCGTTTCGAGGGAAAGGTCCGGGATGGACTCGGGGTTGCCCCCCGATTCCTTGCCGTGGCAGGTGTCTGGAAGGAGGCGGCGGATGGAGTCGCGCTCGAGGATGCCGTCGGGCGAGGAGAAGACGCCTTTCATCTCGCTGTAGACGATGCCGTCGTAGCGGAGTGCGCCGAGGGGCTTCGCGGGGTCGGCCGGGGCGAGATGGTAGGCCTCGCGGTGGAAGACGGGTTCGGAGAGAAGCGGGTGGAAGACAGCGTCGAAGTAGACGTCCGCCAGGTTGAAGAGGTCTGTCTTGACCGTGCTGCACACGGGGTAGAAGGTGATGTCGTTTCCCGTCATGGCGTTGATGAAGGTCGCGACGGAGCGCTTGATCATCTCGAAGAAGGGTTCCTTGCAGCGGAACTTCTCGGAGCCTGCGAGCGTCATGTGCTCGAGGATGTGGGGCATGCCGGTGTCGTCCGGCGGGGGCGTTGGCACCGCGACGCAGAAGCAGTTCTCGCGGTCGGGGCAGGCGATGTGCAGGATGCGCGCGCCCGAGGCGACGTGGAGAAGTTGCCGCGCCTCGGCCTTCATCGATTTGACTTCGGTGACGGCGACGGTCTTGAAGCCGCGGCATTCGGAGCCGGGCGTAAATTTTGTGTCTTGCATTTCAGGAAGGGAGGTGTTGGCGCCGGGTAGCGGAGGGGTTAGTGATTGACGACCTTGTAGTAGCGGACGGCGTCCGGCGGGCGGATATTGGTGAGGTCGCCGCGGTAGTGGCGGAGCGAGACCGGCACGTAGGGGTGGGCGAGGAGTTCCTTTTCGTTGAGCTCGATGCCGAGGCCCGGGCGGTCGGGGATGGTCATGCGTCCGTCCACGAGCGTAAGGTCCTCGTCGCACATGTCGGCGCGGTAGGGGACGTCCGTCATCATCATTTCGAGCATGATGAAGTTGGGGATGCAGGCGGCGAGCTGCAGTGAGGCGGCATTGGCGACGGGACCCGACGGATTATGCGGGCAGAAGCCGATGTGGCGGGCCTCGGCCTCGGCGCCGAGCATGCGGAGCTCCATGATGCCGCCCGCGTGGGAGACGTCGGGCTGGATGTAGTCGGCGCAGCCAAGCTCGAAGAAGGGGCGGTACTCGTAGCGGTTGTAGAGGCGTTCGCCCGCGGCGATGGCGACGGGCGAGACGCGCTTGACTTCGCGCATCCCCTCGTTGTCCTGCGGCGGGACGGGCTCCTCGAACCAGTAGATGTCGTAGTCGCCGAGGCGGCGGGCGATTTTCTGCGCGGTCGGGACGTCGAAGCGCCCGTGGCCCTCGACGAGGAGAATGACGTCTTCGCCGACGACTTCCGCGACTTTTTCAACGCATTCCATCGCCAGGTTGAGGTCGCGCTTTGAAATCTGGAGGTAGGACTTCCCGAAGGGGTCCCACTTGCATCCGGGGAAGTGGTTTTTCCTGAGTTCAAGTGCCTTTTCGGCAAATTCATCCGGGGTTTTGGCCGGCGAAAACCAGCCGTTCATGTAGACGGGAATGGAGTCGCGCACCTTGCCGCCAAGGAGTTGGTAGACGGGGACGCCGAGATCCTTGCCCTTGATGTCCCACAACGCCATCTCGACGGCGGCCAGCGCGCTCATGAGGACGGGGCCGCCGCGCCAGTAGGCGTCGCGGTAGCAGTCGTGGCGGAAGGCCTCGACGTTGTGCGGGTCCTTGCCGATGAGCCAGCCTTCGAGGTCGTGGATGGCGGCGACAACGGTGTTTTCCTTGTATTCGAGCGTCGCCTCGCCCCAGCCGTGGAGGCCGGTGTCGGTCTCGACTTTGACGAAGACGAAATTGGTGCGGTAGACAAAGGTGACGAAAGTCTTGAGCGCGGTAATCTTCATGTTCGTGTCCTTATGCGGCGCGGGCCGGTTAGAAATCGACGTCTTCGGGCATGTGCTGGCAGGAGCAGCCGGCGTCCACGACGATGCGCTCGCCAGTCATGTTGCCGGAGTCTTCCGAGGCGAGGAAGGCGACGGCGCCCGCGATGTCGTCGCCGGTCGCCTCCCGACGCAGCGGGCAGTTGTGGCGGCGGCGGGCCTTGACCGATTCGTCGAGCTTGTCCCAGCGGTTGGTGTTGATGTAGCCCGGCGCGACCTCGTTGACGCGGATGCCGAGGGGGCCGAGGTCGAGGGCGATGGAGCGCGTCAGCGCGTCGATGCCGCCCTTGCTGGCGACGTAGGCCGTGCGGTTGCGGATGGCGCGCGTGGAGACGTTGGAGCCGAGATTGACGATGACGCCGCGGCTTTCCTGCTTCGCCATGATCTTCGCCGCCTCGCGGCACATCTGGAAGGTGCCCAGGAGGTTGGTCTTGACGACGGTGAGGAAGTAGTCCGACGCCATGTCGAGGAACTTCGGGCCGATGCCCTGGTTGCAGGCGTTGTTGACGAGGATGTCGAGCCGCCCCTGGTCGTCGAGGACCTTGGCGAAGAGCGCCTTGACCTGCGCCTCGTCGGAGATGTCGCACGCAACTGACTTGAAGTCGCCGCAGGCCGAGGCGCGGATGAGCTCGGCGCCGTGGCGCGTGCTCTCCTCCGTGGAGGCGCTTGAATAGACGATGGCGCCCTCCCTGATGAAGCGCCGCGCGATGGCGACGCCCGTGTTGCGGCTCGCGCCCGTGACGATAATGACCTTGCCCTTGAATCTTTCCATGGATTGCCTCGTTCCCAAATATTCGCGAGGGCCAAGACCAAGGTGCCGTGCGCCCTTGTTTTGCCCTCCCATTAATGATACCAAAATTTCGAGATCTCCCATTATCCGTATTCAATGCCTCCTCACTTTTTCGGCTTGATCATCGACTCGATGAATGCGGTTCACCCAAAGGGTGTCGATGAGGCCCTTCGCCGAGCCTGAAAATCTCGTTCTCGAGAATGTCCCGGTCTGACGCTGGACGATTCTCCGCGTCATTGTTGTTGATCTTGTTCTCTTCGGCCATGCGGCATTTCCTTTTTGTGCCAAAAAATGTTATGCTTGATGTGTCTTGATTGAGAAGCCTGCCCGGGTGGGAAGGCGGTCGAAGTCGAGGCGTCCTGCGATTTGGAAAAGTTTTAGCAAGGATTCAGGAAAATGAGCACGAATGTCTATATCCATGGTTCCATCTCGAGATTTCTCGATGTTTCGAGCCAGTCTTCTGGGTTCGCCGATACCGATGTCGTCAACGTGAATGGCGATGCTGTCCAAAAGGCAGGAACCTTCCACGACCGCAACATCTTTCGTCGTGCCTTCCGGTGGGGCGACGAAAGAATGGCGAACAACAACACGCGGCAGCAGTTTCTCAATTCGTTGAAAGAGACTTTTGGGCTGACGGAAAGCGGAAAGGATCTTGTCAACAAGCTTGGGCGCATCCTTGGCAAAGACGTGTTCAAGCCCGAGGACTACACGTTTGACAAAAATGGCGTAATTGACTGCGGTCGGCCCCTCACGGCTCGTCGCATTAAAGCTGTTTCGGAGAAGATCGTCGCCATGCACAGTCAGGCGATGGCGGAAAACGACAACAAAGTCAATCAAGCTTTTGAGGCTGTTAGCAATAAACTTAACCGTTTGTTCACTTTGTTGGACACGGGGAAGCTCCCCAAGGTGAGCGATTCTGAAATGAACGGCATATATGTCACGATATACAAGATCCAAACTGAACCTGAAGAAAGGAATGATGCCAAATACAAGTACAGGTATGTGGGTTTTTCGGCGGCCTTGCGTGTCGCCGTCAATACACTGGACCGCACGTCGGAAGAACGGGAGGCGCTTTTCAACGCCATCATGGAGGGAATGAAGGCTGATGCGAAGTTTGCCGAAGCCTACAACAGGCACGAGAAACTGATCGACGAACATTACTCGCTCAAGGGAATCAAGCGTCCGGAAAATGACGGATTGGGCGTGACCACGACAAGCATGACGGTTGAAGTTGCGCTGGACATTCTGAAGTTGCCGTTGTCTTCCTCGATGGAGGACGTGCGCAAGGCATACAAGAAACTGGCCTTCCAGCACCATCCCGACAAGCTCGCCAACCTCCCCGAGGATCAGAAGAAGGCGCGCACGGAACTTTACACGAGGATCGTCAGCGCACACGAATTCCTTAAGGCTGAGTTTGACAACGGTCACTTTGGCAAAACTCATCGCATGCCGGCGAACAGAGAATCTGAGCCCGACATCCCGCAACAGCCCTCCAACTCTGCGCCTTTGTTTATCGGCAATGGGAATCGCGAGGCTGAAATGGCGTTCCTTGCCCAGCAGTCACAAGCACTCATTATAAAACCCTAAAGGGAAACTGAATGGAACTCAAGGATTTGATGACGGCATTCGGGAAGGCTTTCGGGGTTTCCGACTTGAAGCCGAGTAAGGACGGAATCTATACCGTGACCATTGACGAAATGAGCATTTCGTTCGCAGCCGATCCGGACATGCCGCGCCTTGTCACGTGGGGCGAGGTCGGGGTGATTCCGCCGGAGGGACGGGAGCGGCTTTTCCATGTCCTGCTTGAATCGATGTTCATGGGCAAGGCGACGGGCGGGGCGACGTTTTCAATCGAGGCGGGAACAGATACGCTTTTTTTCCACCGAATGGATTCGCTGGACGGGTTGGATTTCAAGGCATTCGCCATGACGCTCGAGACATTCGTCAACATTCTCGAGAAATGGCGCGGCATTCTTTCCGGCTTCGGGGCGGCGGCCGCAGACTTGATCAAGGATGAGCAACAGGTGGCGCAGGACATGCGTCAGGCCAGCTTCGGGACATTCATGCAGGTTTAAAAGGCCAACGAGCCCCGCGAGAAAAAACACTTGCAAAAAATAATCCCATTTGGTATTATTTTCTCATCGTTAATCCACAACAACGAAAGGAGCAAAAAATGAAGATCAGCAAGTTGGCAGTCGTTTTTGTCTCGGTTATGATGGCGGCCTCCGTCATCGCGGGTCCGGGGCCAAGGCATAGGGGCCCCATGCCGCGCGGGCCGATGCCCCGCGGTCCCGTGCCGCACGGCCCGGTGTACCACCACCATCACCACGGGGCGCATGTCGGCGCCGTTGTCACGGCGGGTATTCTCGGCGTTATCGCGGGTGCCGCGATTGCGAGCGAGCCGCCGCCTCCGCCGCCCCCGGTCTATGCGCCGCCGCCCGTGATCGCCGCGCCGCAGCCGGTCTACGTCCAGCCGCAGCCCGTCGTCGTGCAGCAACCGCAGCCGATTGTCGTGCAGCCCGCAGGGCAATCCGGGTCGTCCGTGATTGTGGTGCCGTCCGTCACGCAGTAATCGCGCTGGTTTGAAAATGAAAAATCGCCGACCCGAAAGGGCCGGCGATTTTTTTTGCGTCCGTCCTTGCGGCGGCAGCGGTGAAACTACACCTTGGCGACCGCGATGACGCAGGCGTGGCCGTTGAGGTCGCAGGTTTCGCCGGCGGCGGCGCCCAGTTCGCAGGCGTCCGCGAGGGTCTCGCCCTTCACCCAGTCGGCGAACGCCGCGAGGGCGGCGGCGACTTCGGCGTCGCCCGAATAGGCGATGCGAATGCGCTGGTCAACGACGAAGTCGGCTTCCTTGCGGAGGTTCTGCACGTGCGAGACGAATTCGCGCGCGATGCCTTCGGCAATGAGCGCGGGTGTCAGGACGGGGTCGAGCGCCACCGAGAGGTCGCCTTCGTTGGCGACCGTGAGCCCGGCGTTTTCCGTGCGCACGATGATGACGTCGGCCGTCGTGAGCTCGATCGCCCCCAGGCCGTCGCCGAGGTCGGCTTTCACGGTGCCTTCGCCCTGGAGCCTGGAGAGCGCGGCAGAGTCGAGTTTCGCGATCGCGGAGGCCGCGACCTTCATCCTCGGCCCAAGTTTCGCGCCGAGCACCTTGAAGTTGGCCTTCGCCGAGAGGGTGACGAACTTCGATTCGTCGGAAGCGAAGTCCACGGCCTTGACGTTGAGTTCCTCGGCGATGACCGGGGCCATCGGCGCGAGACGCGCCTCAAAGCCGGGTTCGGCGCAGATGATGACGGCGCGCGCCAGCGGCTGGCGGACCTTTAGGTTCTTCTGCTTGCGGAGGTTGTGGCCGAGGTTGACCGCGCGCTGGGCGATGGCCATGCGTTCCTCGAGGGCGGTGTCGCGTGCGGCGGCGTTGGCCGTCGGGAAGTCGCAGAGGTGCACCGATTCGGGCATGGTTTCGTCACGGAGGTTGCGGTAGATTGCCTCGCTGATGAAGGGCGTGAAGGGGGCCGCGACCTGTGAGAGTTGCACGAGCACGTAGCGGAGCGTGCGGTAGGCGTGGATTTTGTCGTCGTCGTTCTGCGACTTCCAGAAGCGCCTGCGGCTGCGGCGGATGTACCAGTTGGTAAGGTTGTCGACAAAGTCGATGAACGGGCGGACGGACTTCTGGAGGTCGTAGCGGTCCATCGCGTCCGTGACGTCGGCGATGAGCGTCTCGAGCGACGAGACGATCCAGCGGTCGAGCTCGTTGGGGGAGTCGGGCGTCCGCACGCGGTCCTCGTGTACGCCGTCGACGTTGGCGTAGGTGACGAAGAAGGCGTAGGCGTTCCACCACGGGATGAAGAGGTCCTTGAGGATCTGCTTGACGCCGTTTTCGGAGAAGCGCAGGTTCTCGGCGCGCACGACCGGCGAGGCGATCATGTAGAGGCGGAGGGCGTCGGCGCCGTACTTGTCGAGGACTTCCACCGGGTCGGGGTAGTTCTTGAGGCGCTTCGACATCTTCTTGCCGTCCTCGGCGAGGACGAGGCCGTTGACGACGACGTTCCTGTAGGGCGACTTGCCGAAGAGGCAGGTGCCGAGCACCATGAGGGTGTAGAACCAGCCGCGGGTCTGGTCGAGGCCCTCGGCGATGAAATCGGCCGGGAAGAAGGCCCCGGCATCGTCCTTGCGCTCGAAGGGGTAGTGCTGCTGCGCGTAGGGCATCGAGCCCGACTCGAACCAGCAGTCGAGCACCTCGGGCGTGCGGTGGTAGGTCTTGCCGTCCTTTTTGATGACGATCTTGTCGACGAAGTGCTTGTGGAGGTCTGTGACCTTTTCGCCCGAAAGTGCCTCGAGTTCGGCGGCCGACCCCACGCAAATCATGTCTTCGGGGTCGTCGTCGTTGATCCACACCGGCAGGCACGAGCCCCAGAAGCGGTTGCGCGAGATGTTCCAGTCGCGGGCCTCCCCGAGCCAGTTGCCGAAGCGCTTCTCGCCGACGTAGTCCGGCGTCCAGTGGACAGTCGCGTTGTTGGCGGCGAGTTTTTCGTGGAGATCCTCGACGCGGACGTACCAGGCGTCGATTGCGCGGTAGATGAGCGGCGTGTCGGTGCGGTCGCAGAAGGGGTAGGAGTGGGTGATGGTCGCCTGGTGGACGAGCTTGCCTTCGGCCTTGAGTCGCCTGATGATGTCCTTGTCGCAGTCCTTGCAGAAGCGGCCCTTGTATTCGGGGACGGCCTCGGTGAAGTTGCACGATGCGTCGAGCGGGTCGACGATCGCGTTCATGCCGGCCTCCTTGCAGACGCGGAAGTCGTCCTCGCCGTAGGCGGGGGCGATGTGGACGAGGCCGACGCCGTCGTCGGTCGTCACATAGTCGTCGTTGAGGACCTTGAAGGCGCCTTCGTCCTTTTTATCGGCGAAGTAGGGGAAGATCGGCTCGTATGACGTGCCCTTGAGGTCGGCGCCCTTGAACTCGGCGACGAGTTCGTACTGGTCGGCCTTCTTGAAGATGGTGGCGAGGCGGGCCTTGGCCATCACGTAGATGGGGCGGGCGTCGTCCGTCACGTCGCGGACGGCGACGTAGTCGATCGACGCGCCGGCGCAGATCATCAGGTTCTCGGGGAGCGTCCAGGGCGTCGTCGTCCAGATGAGGAGGTAGATTGTCGCGGCGCCGTCCTGCCCGTGGATGCCGTCGAAGGCCGCGGAGCCGCCAAGCGCCTTGACCCTGACCGTGACGGTCGGGTCCTGGACGTCCTTGTAGTTGCTGCCGGCCTCGAAGTTCGAGAGCGGGGTGTTGAGCTTCCAGGAGTAGGGCATGATGCGGTGCGACTTGTAGATGCGGCCCTGGTCCCAGAGCTGCTTGAAGGCCCACCACACCGACTCCATGAACGGCATGTTCATCGTCTTGTAGTCGTTGTCGAAGTCGACCCAGCGGCCCATGCGGGTCACGGTCTTGCGCCACTCGGAGACATACTTCAGGACCATTGAGCGGCACTGCTCGTTGAACTTGTCGACGCCGAACTCCTTAATCGCGCCGGCGCCGGAGATGCCGAGGGCGTCCTGGGCGAGGGCCTCGATCGGGAGGCCATGGGTGTCCCAGCCGAAGCGGCGCTCGACATAGTGGCCGCGCATCGTCTGGTAGCGGGGGATGATGTCCTTGATCGTGCCGGCGAGGAGGTGCCCGTAGTGCGGGAGGCCCGTGGCGAAGGGCGGCCCGTCGTAGAAGACGAACGGAGTCTTGTCCTTGTTCTTCTCGAGGCTCTTCTTGAACGTGTCGTCAGCCTCCCAGAAGGCGATGGTTTCCTTTTCCATCGCGGGGAAGTCGGTCTTGTTTGATACTGGATTGTACATGTCGGTCACCTTCAAATCGGAATTTACTATTATACCCTATAATGCGGCGGCGGGGCAAATTTCACGCGCCGCAGAATTCCGTGTCGTGCGCGAAGGCGGCAGGCCGTCCCAGTTCGCCGCGTAAAAAACAATGTGCCTCATGTGGGTTGCGGATTGCGCAGAAACCGCTCGACAGGCATGACGAGGACGCCGTCCTCCTCGTATTGCAATGTGCCGCGGTAGAGGAGCAGAAGACGTGCTTCGGGATAGTCTGACTTGAAGGACTTGAGGGAGGTCATGTCCGAACGGGTTACCTTGGCGGCGTTTTTGACTTCGATGGCATCGAATCGGTTTTCCGCGTAGACAACGAAATCGACTTCGTTTCCAGCGACGGTGCGCCAGAAATACAGGCCGTTGTCCACCCCCTGGCTGTCAAGCATGGCGCGTAGATTTTGGAAGACGAGTCCTTCCAATGCGGCGCCGTCAATTTCAGATGGCCGATCCAAGGGCCCTTTCGGTCGCAAGGTCCTGTACACGCCGGCGTCGAAAAAGTAGAACTTGCCTTTTGAAACCAGTTCCCGCTTTGCCCGTTTTGAAAAGACGGGGAGTACCGAGGCAATCATCAAGTCGTAGAGGATCTTGAGGTATCCGTCGACGGTTGTGCGACCGGCCCCGCAGTCGCGCGCAATGTCGCTGGCGTTCAGTTGGCTTCCATGGGAAAATGAAGCGGCTTCAAGAAAACGGGTGAATGGCCCGAGATTGCGGACTAACCCTTCCATTTGGATTTCCTCCCGCAGGTAAAGCCCAATGTAGGCGGAAAGCCTGGCCATGGGGTCCCTCGCAGCATGGATCACTGGCAGTAACCCGAAGTTCAATGCGTCGTCAAGGGAGAAATCAGCGCCAAGTTCCGCCGCGGTGAACGGGTGCATATCGATTTTAAGCGCTCGTCCGCCGAGCAAGTCTGTTCCCGTTCGTTTCAATTTTCTGGCACTTGATCCCGTAAGGATGAATTGTGTGGAAGGCTTGTGTTCCATGAGGGCGTGAACTTCGAAGAGCAATTCGGGTATCAACTGCACATCGTCGATGATAAATGTCTTTGCTCCCGGATTGCCTTCGACAATGCCGGTAAGGCGAGTGGGGTTGGCCCGAAGGAATGAAGCGGTCTCCGTATTGAGCAAGTCGATGGTGACGGCTTCAGGGTATGTCATTTTAAGCCAAGTTGACTTTCCCGTGCCGCGCGGACCAAGGAGAAAGAAACTTTCTTCCCTTGCCTTCAGATTTCTTTGTATTTTTCCCATAGGGGAATTTTAACATTTTCAAAGTAGATTTTCAATCGGTTTTCGCCATTGCAAATGGAAAAAACGATTGGTTTTTGCCATTTGCGTTGGCAAAAAACGACCGCTTTACCGCATTTGAGATGCTTGATGTATGGGCGCGGCCGGTGACTGGACGGAAGTTTTGAGTCGCGGGCTTAGGACGCGGGGGCGTCGCCCGTGGCGACGAGATCGACCCCGGTTCCCGCGAGGTTGCGTTTCACGACGTCGCCAATTGCGACCGGGACGCGGGCCGTCGCCGCCTTGATTTCGGCGAGGCATTCCGCGATCTTGGCCTTGGGAACTGGCGCGGCGGTTTTGACGGGGAGCAGGACGGCGTCCGCCGAGCCTACGAGCCGCACGGTTGAGGTGACGGTGCGCATCGGGCAGGTCATTTCCTGTTCCGCGTATTTTGCGCCCCGCGGGCACCTGTTGCCGGAGATCTTGAATTTGCCAGGTTCGCCTTCGACCGTGAGCCTGCAGCCCATCGGGCAAATGATGCATGTCAGTTCCGCCATGGGGTTACCTCACTTCCACGACGATGTCGCCGTCGATGCCGGTCAAGTCGATGGTCGTCTTTTCCATTTCGCCGGGCGTCATGACCTGCTTCCTGCGCGAGGCGAGGATTTTGCCGCCGGAGGTGATTTCAAGCGTCGCGGGCTTGACGACGCCCCCGACGCGGAAATAGACGTCGACCTTTCCCCTTGCGC
This sequence comes from Kiritimatiellia bacterium, assembly GCA_045627605.1. GTDB lineage: Bacteria > Verrucomicrobiota > Kiritimatiellia > RFP12 > JAAYLN01 > RGIG5952. The sequence goes on from JAZQOA010000139.1 coordinate 56,879, forward strand.
CCTTGCGGATGCGCTGCGGGACGGTGTAGCGCACGGCCCCTGCGGGTTTGACGTTTGAAAACGCCGCCGAAGGCAGGACCGTCTCCCCGCCCGTGGCGAAGCGCGCGGCGGCGGCGCCCGCGAGCGCCGCTTCCTGCGAGACGTTGTCGACGAGGTCGTGGACGTGCAGCACGTTGCCGCAGGCGAAGACGCCCGGCACGGAAGTCTGTCGCGTTTCGTCCACCACGGCGCCGGAGGTGATCGGGCTGATTTCAACGCCGCACGCCGCCGAAAGTTCGTTTTCGGGGATGAGACCGACGGAGAGGAGCAACGTGTCGCAGGCGATGTCCTCCTCTGTGCCGGGGATGGGGGCGCGTGTCGCGGGATCGACTTCCGAAACGGTGACGCCCGTCACGCGCCCCTGGCCGTGGATCGCGGTGACCGTGTGGTTGAACTTGAGCGGGATGCCGTTGTCTTCGAGACACTGCACGATGTTGCGGTTGAGCCCGCTGGAGTAAGGCATGATTTCGGCGACGAGCTTGACCTTCGCGCCTTCCCATGCCATGCGGCGCGCCATGATGAGGCCGATGTCGCCGGAGCCGAGGATGACGACCTCTTTGCCGGGCAGGCATCCGTCGATGTTGGCGAGGTGCTGCGCGGTGCCGGCGGTGAAGACCCCGGCGGGGCGCGTCCCGGGGATGGCGAGCGCCCCTCGCGTCCGCTCGCGGCAGCCCATGGCGAGGATGATTGCGCCGGCCTTGATCCGGGCAAGACCGTGCGCCTTGCTGACGCAGGCGATCGTGCGGTCGGGCGCGATTTCGAGGACCATCGCGCCGGTCCAGGCCGTGATGTCGGTCTTGCCGACTTCGGCGATGAAACGCGCCGCATATTCCGGACCGGTGAGTTCCTCGCCGAAGACGTGCAGTCCGAAGCCATTGTGGATGCACTGGCGGAGGATGCCGCCCAGCTTCGCGTCGCGCTCGAGGATGATGACGGAGGCTTCCGGTGCCTCTTTCTTGGCTGCGAGCGCCGCGGCAAGCCCGGCGGGGCCGCCGCCGATGACCGCTATGTCGTAGTTTAAGTCCATTTCAAGACCTCTGGCATCTTGTGGTCGCCCTACCGCGTTTGTCCCGCGGAGAGGGGCGACCCGTTTCCGGATTTCGTCACCGCATCCATCGGGATGCCGCGTTCGCGCGCGATGATCTTCATCACGAAGGGCAGGCAGAAGCCGCCTTGGCAGCGGCCCATGCCCGCGCGGGTTCGGCGCTTTACGCCGTCGACTGTGGTCGCGCCGCGTCGCACGGCCTCGACGATTTCCGCCTCCGTGATCGTTTCGCAGCGGCAGATGACCTGCCCGTAGCATGGGTCGCGCGCGATGGCCGCGGCGCGTTCCGCCTGGGTCATGTGGCGGAAGGCGGGGATGGCGCGCCGTGTGCGGAGGGCGTTTCCCTTTCCGGTTGCGGCGATGCCGTTTTCCGCAAGAAGCGCGACAATGCGCTCCGCGATGGCGGGGGCCGAGGAGAGACCCGGCGAGCAGATGCCGGAGGCGCTTGCGAAGACCTTTGCGCCTTGCTTCACGGCGCGGAGAATGAAGTCCTTGGCCGGCGCGGTTGGCGCCAGCGGAACTGTCACGGCGCGGTTGCCCGCGAAGGCCGTGATCGTCTTAGAGAAGTCGATGGACGGGGAGCTCTTGCGGGCGAGGGCCTTGAGGGTGGCGATGCCTTCGGCCGTGACGGACGTGTCTTGCTTGTCGCCGTGGTCGACCGCCGTGGGGCCTGCGAAAGCGTTGCCATCGACCGTCGGCGAGACGAGGACGCCCTTGCCCATCTTCGAGGGCGTTTGGAAGATGACGGTCGAGAAGGCCGCGGCACCGCGGTCGAGAAGGAGGTATTCGCCTTTTCGCGGCACGATCTTGTAGTCGGCAGGCGCGAGCAGCGAGTCGATTTCATCGGCGAAAAGACCGGCGGCGTTGACGACGGCGCGGGCCTTGAAGACGCGCCCGTCGGCGCAGGCGAGGGCATAGGCGTCGCCCTCGTCCGCGAGAGCGGTGACCTTGGCGTCCGTGAAGAGGCGCGCGCCATTGGCGGCGGCGTTTTCCATGCAGGCGATTGTGAACTCGTAAGGGCAGGTGATCGCCGCCGTGGGCGCCCAGAGCGCCCTTGTCACTTCGGGCGAGAGGAGCGGTTCCTTCTGGCGGGCCTGGTCGCCCGTGATGATTTCGAGTCCCGGGACGCCGTTTTCGCGGCCCTGGGCGAGGAGCTTTTCAAGGATGCCGTCGTCTTCGGGCGAGAAGGCGACGACAAGCGAACCTGTGTGTTTCAGCGGGACTTCGAGTTCGCGGCACCAAGTGTTGAAGAGCGCGTTGCCGCGGACGTTGAGCGCCGCCATGAGCGTGCCGGGCTTGCAGTCGAAGCCCGCATGGACGATAGCCGAGTTGGCCTTTGACGTCCCCATGGCGACGTCCGCCTCCGCCTCAAGGACGGCGATGGAAAATCTCCGGAACGACAGGAGCCGCGCGATGGCCGCGCCAATGGCGCCTGCGCCGACGACGATGATGTCAAATGTGTTTTCGCTTGCCATGTCAAACCCTTTGAACGGTGTTCTGCGCCTGTGGAAAAGTCGCGTCAGCCTACAACCCCGAGCCGACGAGTCGCCGTTCGCGCAGCTGAAAGTTGGAAAAGTCCTTGAGGGCCGCCGGGGTCCAGAGCGTTTCTGCCAGGGCGCGGAGGCGCGGGACGGCGCGCGGAAGCGTCCGCCACTCGGGAATTTGCTCTGTCCAGATGCAGCCCTCGCCGCCGATGACGATGTCCGCCTGCTTTTTGGGGAGGCCGCCCGCCATGTCGAAGGCGTAGGTTTTCTTCTGCCAATCCGCGACGGGGGCGTCGTCGCCGATGGGGTAGTCGATGTAGCAGGCCTTGTGGAAGGAGTTGACGACGGGGCGTCCGCCTCCGGCGTATCCCGAAAGATCTTCGCGGAGCCAGTTCTGTATGGTCATGTCCGGTGAAAAATGGGCGCCGAAATCCGAGGTAAGGCCCCAGGTCATTGCGCGGCGGCCGAGGGCTTTCACGACGCCTTCCATCTCGCGCATGAAGTCCTGCTCGAGTTCGCGCATCGAGGTGAAGCCGCGTTTTTGCAGGGCGGCGCGGCACCGGGGGCATTTCTCCCAGTGGGCGGTCGAGGCCTCGTCGCCGCCGATGTGGATGACGGGACTGTCGGGAAAGAGCGCGCAGACCTCCTCGAGCACCTTGGTGAGGAATGTCTTGGACGCGGGATTGCCGAGGCAGAATTCCCAGAAGTCGTTGGCGAAGGGATCCGCGCCGGTATCGCAGGCCAATTCGGGGTGGGTCATGAAAACCGCGGCGCTGTGCCCCGGCATCTCGATTTCGGGGATGATCGTGATTTCGCGCTCTGCGGCCGCATGGCGGATTGCCGCGATGTCGTCCTTCGTGTAGGCGCCGAAATTGTAGCAACGCGATTTCGGCATGTCGCGCGTCAGTTCCGGCGCGCAGTCGAGCGGGAGGCGCCAGCCCTGGCGGTCGACAAGGTGCCAGTGGAAGCGGTTCAACTTGTACTTCGACATTTCGTCGAGTAGCTTGACGATGGTTTCCGCGCTTTGGAAATGGCGGGAGGAATCAAGCATGACGCCGCGGTAGGCGAAGCGGGGGGCGTCCTCGACGAGGCCGACGGGGATGAGGCGGTCGTGTCCGCCGAGATCCGACGAAACGGCGATGATCTGCGCCAGGGTCCTTGCCCCGTGGAGCACGCCGGCCCTGTCGCCGCCGGCGATGGTGATTGTTTCATTGCCGATGCCGAGCCGGTAGGCCTCTGGCTTCAGCGAGGACTCAATGCGCAGCGAGACGCGCTGACGCGTCCCGAGGTTCATTTTGAAGGGATTGTAGGGGAGGCGGGGCAACCCGACGTGCGCGAACGCGTCGTTGACGATGCCGGCGGCAAAGGCGAAATCGCCTTCCGACTCAATCCAGTTGAGCTTCGGGAGGTTGCAGGCGATGCCGTGCTCCTCGCTGACTTTCGCCGGGGCGGGAATGACCATGTCCTTGATGTTCATGACCATTAATTATATCAGTAATTCTGCTAAAATGGATTGCGCCAGTTGGCAAAAGGAGTGGAGGGGAACGAATGGAAAAAGTGAAAATAACCGTGATGAAGACGGCGCGGTATGACGATCTCATCGCGAAATACGAAAATCCCATCGAGCATGCCTGCGGCATGAAGGTCGGCATGGTCTTTGTCGCGGAGGGCTGGAAAAAGCCCGAGGGGTTTTGCGACAGCGCATGGGAGTCGCTCTCCCCCTTTGTGATGGCGCTTGCCCACGGCGGCGGGGACTTTTACGACGGCTGGATGAAGAACAAGAAGTCGGCCATGATCTCCTGCAACGACGGGTTCCGCCCGGTGTCGTTTTTGCTTGAAACGATAACAAACGCCGGTTAGGCGACGGCCTTTCCGCCTTTGCGCATCGGCTTGGGTTGTGGTAGGATAGGGAATATGAAAACAGACTTGGAATTTTTGGAAAAGCTTATTCGCATCCCGTCCGTCTCGGCAGATGTCGCCGAGGTCAACCGGGCGGAGGAAGCCATGCGCGAGTATCTTGAGGCCCGCGGCGTCGCCTGCGTGATGGAGGAGTGCGAAGGTCGCAAGATCCTCTACGCCTCGACGCAGCCCGGCAAGGTGCAGGACTACATTCTCAACGCCCACCTCGACGTGGTGCCGGCCGAACCCTGGATGTTCGAGCCGCGCATCGACGGCGACATCATCTACGGGCGCGGCCCCGATGACTGCAAGGGGTGCGCCGTCGCGGTCGCCCAGGCGATTTGCGCACTGAACGGCAAGGCGAGCGTCGGCGCCATTTTCACCGCCGACGAGGAAATCGGCGGCCATACGACGGCCTACATGGTCAAGCTCGGCTATGCCGCCCGCAAACTCGTGGTGGTAGTCGACGGCGGCGAGTATTCGATCGTCTCCGCCGAAAAAGGCGTCCTCGACCTCGTTCTCAAAGGCAAGGGACGCGCCGCGCACTCCTCGACCCCGTGGTGCGGCGCGAACGCGATCGACGACCTCCTTGACGGCTACGCCAAGCTTCGCGCCGCATGGCCGAAGAATGCGCCGGGGGAGGATGGCGACCCCTGGTTCGACACGATGTCGGCGGACATCATCAAGGGGGGCACGGCGCACAACAAGGTGCCCGACGAGGCCGAGCTCCTTGTCAACATCCGCTTCACGAAGCCCGGCGACGAGGACCGCATCGAGAAGTTCGTCCGCGACACGACGGGACTCGAGGTTGTCCGCGACAGCCTCAGCATTCCGGTTTTCTGCGACGAGAACACCCCGGCGATCCTCGAGATGCGCGACGCGATGCGCAGGGCGTGGCCCGACCACGAGATCAAGTTCATCCGCATGTGCGGCGCCACGGACGCCCGCCACTTCGCCCTCAACCCCGCGCCAATCGCGATTACCGGCATACACGGCGGCAATTGCCACACCAAGGACGAGTGGGCCTCGATCTCGCACATCGGAGAGACGGCCTCGATGTTCGTGGACTTCATGGGCAAGTAGCGTCTGCCACGCCCCTAAACGATTCCGCGTCGATTTTGCCCCTCGGCTTCTCGCCTGGAAAGGATGGTGCCCGCTGGCCACGGCTTACGATCCTCTCGCGACGGCATCCGAGGCGGTTGGCACGGTGGATTTGCCCGCCGCGCCGGGGCAGCTCTTCCTGATTGAGATTGGCTCGCGTTAAGCTTGTCGTTTGTCACATATGTTCTAAGGCAAAATCTCACATCAATTCATGAAACAGGTTGCGTAGTAACCAATACAGCAGAGTTGCGCTTAAAACGCATTTGCCAACAACGACATTTTTGCTGAATTTCGGCAGAATAATGAATAACACCATAAGCGGAATGGAAATGATCATGAATGGATTCGTTTTCCAGGCCTCGGCACCCCTCAAGTGCATCAAATGGTGTAATCCACGAAGAGTTCCACATCCAGGGCATTTATAACCTGTCAAAGCATAGAAAGGACATTTTGGAAACCATGTTATATCGGCTGGATTAAAACAATACAAGAAAACCAACCCCACGGTGCTGACGATTGATACCGTCAGCACCCATAGAAGCATTCTTCGCATAGGATTAATTTGCGGTCATGCCAATGGCAAAAATGGCAGAATAAGCAAGGAAGGTGATGGCACCCATAACAATGCCGAACCAGGCCCTGCCGATGCCAAGCTTGTCGGGATGTTTTTTGATGTCCTTGACCGCGACAATGCCAAGGATAATTGCGATGATTCCAACGAAAGGAAGCACCGAGAACAACCCCATGTAGCCTGCTGCGATTGCCCAGCCTGAACGGCCAATAGGAACCAGCATCTTTATGGCGTCATTTGTCCCTATCGTATCAACATGTGGTTTTGCTATGGTTGTCGCAACTCCACATTTCACACAGACAACGGCCTCGTCTGCAATCTGCGCTCCACAATGTTGGCAAAACATGTTTCAACTCCTTGTTATTCCATTCCAAGCATGGTAGCGCCAACGTAAATTATACCCGCAATAGCTCCGACAATGACACTTGCTATGATCCAGCCAATCGCCTTCTTGGATGCGGATTTTGCACCTTCGATGTCGCCTTGTGCTAGTTTGGTGTTGACTTGCGAGGCATAGACTATTGCGACAATGCCGAAAGGCACGCAACAAATGACGGTTGTGAGGATCGCCTCCACCATGTGGTTTTTTACCATGGCGTTTGCGGCAGGATACTTACCCGCAACTGGAACACCACATTTTGTGCAGACGACAGCAGCGTCCGCAATTTGATTCCCGCAGTTTTTGCAGAACATGATTTCCCTTTCTTGTTTAGGACCATCCCGGTTTTCGCCTGTCCCGTTTCCCAACGTCAGCCGAGACGTTTCCGGGGCAGTTGAAATTGTTTCATCAATTTGAATCTTATCCGTTTTCACAACGGAAGATTCGTTTTCAAAAGAGCGGCTATCCCGATCATTGTAGGTTTCCGCGCCGCTGGCATTTTGCCGACGGCTACCACATTTGGGGCAGAACAGGACATTGTCTTCCAACCTTGCCCCGCATTTCCCGCAATACGTCCCGTTTTGAGGCATCCGGGGCTCAGGTTGGATGACGATTTGCGGCCTTGCCGCGATGTCTTCGAATTCCCCAGCGAGGCTTTCCACCTTGAGGTGTCCCTTGCAAGTCGGGCACACGCAAGTGTCATGCGCCATCGAAGCTGGCACTTCCAAAGGTTGCCCGCAATGGGGGCAGTTGACTTTTAACGAGTTCATGATTTTCCTTCCGTGTGGGGGGGGCGTTGATGATGCTTGTTGTGAAAGTTTGTCTGGAAGTTGCGTTCTTGACCGCGAGACAGCAAATGCAACACTCTAACGGTCTGGGTAGGTGATTAAAAAAAAGAAAAACCAGATAAACAGGAAGCACCAGATTATTGCTGGATCGTATCTTTTTGTGTATCTTGAGGCGCGGGAAAATAAGTAGACTGCAGTAAGTACAGTCTCAATTTTCCAGCCTTTCTTTTCTATGGTTGTTTTGTCGAAATGTTTGAATACACTAGTAAGAATAAGATAAATCAACATAATCAGCCGTCTCCCGCAGGAGGGAAATTCAGCATAGATGAGTGATGCTGCAACAGAGGGGATTACAGCTAAACACCATGCCCACTTCTCGCAAATTTCGTCTTCCTGTTTGGGTGCATGACTTTTGAAAACAGGAGATTCGTTTTCAAAAGAGAGACCATCCCGATCATTGCGGTCTTCCGCGCCGCTGGCATTTTGCCGACGGCTACCACATTTGGTGCAGAACAGGGCGTTGTCTTCCAATCTTGTCCCGCATTTTGTGCAAAATGACTGTTCTGATTTAGCCGAATTGTTTTCATTTGATTGAGATTGCTGCGTCTGCGATTGTGTAATTTCGGGATTGTTCGCGTCGCCTTTAATTTCCCCGGCAAGACTTGCCATCTCAATTAGGCCTTTGCAAGTCGGGCACACGCAAGTACTGTGTGCCATGGAAACTGGCACTTCCAGAGGTTGCCCACAATGCGGGCAGTTGACTTTGAATGAGTTCATCTTCATCTCTTTTCACGTCAAACTTGTTGAGGCTTGCCGCTCAGACGCGAAAATGAGAGTGGCGCACCTTCAGTACATGTCTTAGAAGAGGCACCGCCAAGCGCCCAAAGCAAAACATGAAAAGAAAGTACGCCACGTGACTACATCACGTGACGCAACCTTCGTATCAGCTTTGCTTTTGAAATTTGGCGGTTTCTTCTAAAGCTAAATACGCTGTTGCGTACGTACCCCGACATCCGCCGGGGATTTCACCGGGGCATTATCATACTTCCCCGGTGTCTGTAGGCGAGTCGAGACCCGCCATTTTGAAAAGAACTCCGTGCCTACAAATTGCAGACACGAAATAATGATACGGAAAAAACGACGGGAAGTCAAATGTCAGCCTCCTGGCAACTTCGCAGTTGCCTTTTTTCAGAGAGGAATGGTACTATTTTGCGGTGTTGGCAAATTTGGAATTGAAATCGAAAAACGTCAGTCGGAGGTTTGATGTACATTTCCCAGTTCATGGATCGGCTGTTGGTTAATGCGGTCAAGACGGGCGATGATGAGAATGCCGCGTGCTGTTCGTTGTTGCGGCGATGGGACTGACGGCGGCTCTGCCAGGGACGGCGGTTGCGGCGTTCGATTCGAATGAGTATATTCAGCTTGAGTATATCGGCACCACGGCGTCAATCCTCACCAAACTCCTCATCCAGCACAACTTCGAACTCTTTTACCCCTTCGGCCTCGACCTCGTCGGGATCAGCCACGGGAAGCTCGGCGAGATACATGAGCCCCACGATCTTCATGCACGATTCCGGCGAAAGCACACGCAGGAACCGCAGCTCTTCCCGGAAGGCCTGCGTCTGCGGAAACATTTGCTCGTAGGCAAGCCTGGCCCTCTCGCCCCCATTGCCGAAGTCCTGGAGACGCTCAAGGACGACTCCTTGGTTCTTCTTCCGCCACGCGCGGAAGTCCTCGGGGTTGAACCTCTTCCCCTCCGCCCTGGCAAGAGATTCCATGAAGGCGTTTAATTTGGCATTCCTCTCGGCATTGGGAACGAAAACATACCCCTTGACCCTCGACCAGCGACGGTAAAACTCATTTTCGTCGTCGATCTGCTCGAAGCACGTCTGGCTGACTTGGCGCAAATCCGAACCGCCCAAAGTCCAGTTGCGCTCAAGCGTCCAGTCAAAATAGTCATCCCATGTGATGAACGACTGGTCGTCGAACATCGAGGTGTAGAGCTCGGTCGGGAGCTTGCTGCTCAACTTGCCGTCATTGACCGTAACGGAGACCGCATTCCCGTCGAATCGGCAGCTGAAGCGGACGTCAAGCTGCTGGTAGTTGTCCGTCGTCGAGAGCGGAATTTGCTCGCTCGCCAGCGCACAGCAGTTGTCGAGGGGCATGGCGGTGATTTTTCGCCTCGTCGCCGTCCCCATCGCCTCCTTGCGCAACTTGAAGTGGAACGCATAGTCCCCGTTCTCGCCTTTGCCGATTTCAAAGCCCCATGTGCGCACGCCGTTCAGCTCTTCGCCGGCTTCGTTCTTCTCCTCGCCGAAGTACAAGCCATTCGGCGAGACGAAGCGCGTCTCATTGCGCTGCATGTCGGCCCCCTGCAACACCGTCCACAGGGCCAGGCGGAGTCCTTTCTCATCGACAACGCCGTCGGTCGTGAACGCGGCCCGCAAAGCAAGCTTCAGCTCCGCGGACGTCCCCGCGAAGGGATGCCCCTCCTCGTTGATCACCTGGCCTCCGGCTTTCAGCCCCATGCCCCGGCGCAACTCGTCATAGACGGACGCGAAATCCTTCTCGACATCCCCCGCCAGGGTGCCATCCGGCGGCGTCATCTCGGCCACGAACCGGTCCTTCTGCTGCATGCCGAAGGCGCTGACGTGTTCGTCCTCCCCGAACGCGAACGGATCCGTGAGCCCCCTGTTCACGGCCTTGATGATTCGATTGAGGTCGCGGATGCCGTTGACAATGCCGCCCCAGGTTTCGCCAGGCGCCTGAATCTTTTGGTGTAGGCGGTACACCCGGTCGTAAATGCGTTTCCGATCCTCCTCGCTCTTCGGGTCGTTCTTGTCGAAGGCGGGATGGTCCTTGAGGTGATCGAGAAAGGCATCGGCGTTGTCCAGCTGATAGTCGCGGTATTCGCGCATGATGAAATCCAAATCAGTCGCCCGGTTCCTCCGAAGGGCGATCAATGACATCTCGTCATACAGGTCCCCGCGTCTTTTTGCGCCTTTTTCGTCGTTCATGCAGAATGCGGAATCGTCAAGCAGGGCATCGCGAAATTCGACGAAGACTTCCTCGAATTCATGCGTCGGCCGGAAGCCGACAAACACCTTCGCATATTCCGGGAGCTTCAGCAGGTCGTACTCCCGCGAAAGTCTGGTCAGCTCGCCCTTGAGGAAGCGGCACCGCTTCATGAGGGGATCCGGCGACAATTCAGTTGTGCGAACCCATGCGCTGTGGCGCTCGAGGCGCACGAACAAGTCTTCCAGTCGCCGTGCCGCCGTCGCGTCCATCTTCCAGTCGCCGAAGCCCCCTTCGTCCATCCGCTGGCGTTCGAGTCCGAACGCGGCGCAGACCAGATTCCGAACCACGATGGCGAGTCGCCGGCATTCCTCCGTTGTCAAGTGGGGACGCCGCCCCAGCTCGTTCTCCATCATGCGCCCGACGGCAGTGCCGATGACATCGTTCAACTGCTCAATCTCATCGTCTCTAAGTCCGGCGAACGGCGGCTGGTCCTGGAGAAGCGCCACGATTTCGTCCACAACGGCGCGTTCCGCCTTGCGGACAAGCGCCGCGCTCTCCCGCACATCGGGCTTCGCGACGAGCCTTTCGGTGGCCTTCGCCCTGGAGGGCAAGTCGCCCGCCTCCTCTTCCGGCGGAAGCGGATTTTCCCCGTCGGCACCCCCGGCGAGGTGCGCGAGAACATTGCCGTTCGCCCTGTTGAAGTCATCGATCTTCCGGTCAATTGTCTCCCCGATGGCCTCGCGCTTGTCCTCGTCGGTCGTCTCGCGGAACCTGTCGACAAGACCGGCGACCTCGCCGTACAACTCGTTTCGGTCCTCCTGCGCCTCCTCGCCGTCCAGATGGGAAATGTCCTCGTTGGCGAGACCATCCCGGAAGTCGAGGTAGCGCGCCTCGCGTTCGCTCAGGGGGTATGCGTCCGGGCACACGCGATCGTACTTCGCCAGCTCCAGCAGGTCGTACCGCCAGGACGCCGTCTCAAGGATGTTCCTGAGGAAGGCACAGCGGGCGGCCTGTGTATCGCCGCACCTCGCCGGACCCTCGCCCGCCTTTGCCGAGCGCACCCACGCGCCATAGTGCGCGAAAGTCGAGAAGATGGTTTCGAGCCGATTGGCTTCCACTGCGTCCAGCTGCGGGGACGCCCCCGCGCGGACCGGCTCGCGCGCGAGTCCGAACGTGGCGAGGACAAGGTTCCTGACCATGAACGACAAACGCCCGCGCTCCGCATCGTCCATTTGGGGATGTTTTTCCAGCCCTTCGGCCATCATGTGTTCGACGGTGAGCCTGACGAACCCCTCCCAGTCGGTGGATTTGTCCTTCCTGATTTCCTTGAAAAGGGCCTGTCCCTGCAGCGCGGCAAAGACCTCCTTCGCGATGGCATCGCCCGCCTGACGGACCCCGACCGCGCTTTTCGTGGCGGTGACCGCGAGGTTGGCCGTCTGGTTCTCGGCCCGCACCGTCGCGAAGTCCGTCTTGCGCTTCTTGCTGCTATAGCCCTTGATGTCCACGCCAGCGAGCGCGTGTTCCCAGATGTCCTTGTCGATTCGCTGGACGACCTTCGCGACGACCTTGCGGTCCAAAAGGTCCTTCGGCATCGCGCCGTCGGGCCCGACGCCGAGCATTTCGCGGATCTCGTCCAGGGTCTCCTTGCACGGACTCTTCTGTCTGGCGATTTCGAGCAGCGTCTTGCGCAGCTGTGTCGTCGCCTCCAGCTGGGCGGCGATATCCCACCCCTTCCCTGACGTGCCGAAGTGGGTGTTGTACTTGATGACGCGGGTGCGCCCCTGGGCGTCCTTGATCAGCCCCATGTTCCCACGGCCGCCCTCGGTTTTCTCGCTGGAGCCATAGGCCATGCGCGCGATTTCGTTTAGCGTCCACGCGGTCTGGTCGAGTTCAATCGGTCTGCTCATCTACAGGAAAGTCCTTTCTCCGGCAACCGCCCGGCGCCAGACTTAGACATTGGCCTCATGGGCGAGGTTGAAGACCGCTTCTTGCCGGAGTGCTCATCCGGCAACTCCGCTCCATCTGGCATCTGCGCCCGCAATGAAATTGTTCATCATTCCCCCAAGTGCACTGATGTCCAATTATATCAAACGCCGTTGTCCCATGCCAATAAAACTTCCAAGTCGGAAGAATTGGAAAGGATTGAATTTTAATTCGCAATTGCAAACCCCGGTGGGCGGCGGGCAGGGGGCTGCCCGCCCTGCCGCCCACGCGCCGGCGCAACAGGACGCAACAACCGCGCGGGACGCGCGGTCCCCCGGAACGCCCATTTGGCATACCTGGAGCGAGGGGCGCGTCCACGGTCTTGTTTTTGCTTGCGCGTAAGCCGGCGGTGTGCCATAATTGTTGCGTCATCTGGGCATGGCCGTCGGCCGGGTGGCCGCAACGGTGCCTCTTTTTTACAGGCGACATTTGCAATGCCGGCGGCCGATGCTCGCGAGGGCGTCGGCCGGGGCAATCACCTCTTTTGACTAATCACATGAAACGCAAATGCGAATCTTCAAAGTCGTCCGAAGCGACGGCTTGTCCCGTTTCCGAAGGCAAGCGCCCTGTATTCGTCAACTACGACGACACGCATTTTGTTCATTCGCGCTCCAAGGCGGGCGTGAAGATGACCGTAGCCGAAATGCGGCGGATGGTGCGCCAGTACAAGGGCACGGATGTCACCGATCTTCTCTTCTGCGTTTCGGGGCGCATTGCGGATGTGCCGAACGCCGTCAAGGAAAGCTGGATTGACAAGTACCACCAGAAAGTGGAAAACGGAATCGCCGTCGATTACACGGAGGACATCTACGCCCGCGCAGCCCACGACCAGTACGAGGTGAAGCATGTCGACAGGGTCGCGATCTGGCTGGATGAGGCGCGGAAGTGCGGAATCCGCCCGTGGCTCTCATTCCGCATGAACGACTGCCACGAAAACTTCAAGCCCACGAGCTTCCTCCATCCTGAATTCTTCCACCGGCACCCTGAATACCGGAGAATCCGCCATCGCGCCCCCGAACTCTACTTTGACCGCTGCTTTGACTTTGCCGTCAGGGAAATACGCGACCGGGAGCTTGGCTACATTGGCGAGATGCTCAGCCGCTACGACACCGACGGGGTCGAGATTGACTGGATGCGCGAACCTTACTGCTTCGAGCCGGGACGCGAGAACTGCGCCATCATGACCAATTTCATGCGTGACGTGCGCGGTCTTGCCGACAAGGCGGCGAAGCGGCTCGGACATCCCGTGAAGGTGCTTGCGCGTGTGCCGGCCGATCCCGAGACCGCGCTCAGGTTCGGCTTCGATGCTGCGACCTGGGCGGACGGGAAACTCGTGGACGTACTGGTGCCGTGTCCGCGCTGGGAGACGACGGATAACGAAATCGCGACGGATCTCTGGAAGCGCCTGCTGCGCGGCACGGGTGTGCAGCTTGCGCCGGGCGTCGAGATCCGCATCGTGCGGGAGCGTCCGTTCTACGTCTCTGTCGAGCAGCTTATGGGCGCGGCCGCATGGCACTATTCGGCTGGCGCCGACGGCTTCTATCTCTACAACTATTTCGACGATCCGGGCTGGAAGGAGGGGGACCTCGGATACTGGCGCAGTTTCGAGCAATCTTCCGAATCGGCCGCTGTCGCCTGGGGCAATCAGGTCAAGTGGCTGAAGATGATCGGACATCCCGACAAGGTGCTGGCGGCGCCGCGCGACCATGTGCTGACATACCGTGACATCGTTCCGCTCTGGGGCTCCCGCGAGCATGCCCTGCCCGTCAAACTGGGCAAGGGGTGGCTGCATTACTTCCGCCTGGCGACGGGATTCGTTCCGTCCGGCCGCAAACTCAAGCTGCGCCTTGGCGTCGTCGGTGACGCGAAGCTACGGGTTTTCGCAAACAGCCGCCCCTGCGCCCTGATCGGCACGGAGAAATGCGTACCCGCATTGACTGATGCGCCGCTGCAGACATTTGAGGTCCCGGCTTTCGCCGAGGATTCCCTCGTGGTGGAGGTCAGTCCGGACGCCACGGTGGAAATAACATTCCTTGATTTGCAAGTGCGGTAGATGCCCGCAAGTCAAGGGGATGACGACATGGAAAGAAACGATGTTGACCGGCGCGAGTTCCTGAGTGGAACGGGCGGGATGCCGGGCGGGGACCGCCCGGTCCGTGCCGCTGGACCGTCGATGGCGAACTTCGCCGCGCCGCCGATGGAGCGGATCCGCGTCGGTTACATCGGCCTCGGTGAACGCGGCACGTGGGCGTGTCACCGCGTGAGCGGCATCCCCGGCATCGAAACGGCGGCGCTGTGCGATTTGCGTCCTGAGGCCGTCGCCCAGAACAGGGCGTGGCTGAACGAACAGAAGAAGCCGGGCGCGATGCGCGAGTACATGGGAACGGACGACATCTGGCGCAAGCTCTGCGAGGATCCGGACATCGACGTCGTCTATCTTTGCGTTCCCGCGCCGCTCCATGCGCAGATGGAGATCTACGCGATGGAGTGCGGCAAGCACGTGATGGTCGAGGTGCCGGCCGCGCAGAATCTTGACGACTGCTGGGCAATTGTCGAGACGAGCGAGAAGACTCGCCGCCACTGCATGATGCTTGAGAACTGCGTTTACGGCGAGAACGAGCTGCTCGCGTGGAATCTCTGCCACAAGGGACTTCTGGGGACGCTTACTCACGCCGAGGGCGGCTACATCCATCTGCTTACCTGGCGTCATGAGGAGGATCACTTCCGGAACCGCCTTCGCAAGGTCCGTGCGCAGGATCACGGCTACGGCAACTCCTATCCGACGCATGCGCTCGGGCCGATCTGCACGTACATGGACATGAACCGCGGCGACCGCATGGAGCGGATCGTCTCGCTGTCGTCCCTCGCGGCGGCGCACACCGAATTCGCGGCGGAGAACTATCCTGAGGATGCCTGGCAGAACCGGCACAAGTGGCTTACGGGCGACATGAACACGTCCATCATCAAGACGGCGAAGGGGCGCACGATCATGATGCAGATCGACACATCGACGCCGCGTCCCTACAGCCGGATAAACCTCGTTCAGGGAACGAAGGGGTGCTTCTACGACTATCCGCTCCGGATTACCTTCGGCCCGCATGCGGGCGGTCCGAACTTCAAGGACCCGAACGAGGCGTGGCGCGGCAAGGGACACGAGTGGTTTGACGACGAACGGCTCGCCGCGGTCAAAAGGGAATACATGCATCCGCTCTACAAGGCGGCCGGCGAGATTGCGAAGAAGGTCGGCGGGCATGGCGGCATGGACTTCATGATGGATCTTCGGTGGGCGTACTGTCTGCAGAACGGCCTGCCGCTCGACATGGACGTCTATGATCTTGCGAGCTGGAGCGCGGTCGTGCCGTGTTCGGCGGAATCTGACAGGAAAGGCGGGTTGCCCGTGGAGATTCCTGATTTCACGCGTGGCGCGTGGAAGACGGCAAGCCCCGTCTCCATCGGCGCGGTCGATCTCGACAAGATGGGCTATGACCGCAACGGCATAAAGAAAGACGCCGCGCAGATGAATGCGTGATTCATCGGGCGCAGGAAGCGAGACGATGGGAGAGAATGACGGCGGAATGTGCTTGAGCAAAGACGGTGAAAAATCAGCAGATGCGCAATGTTGTTGCGCATCCTGTTGACGTTGCGATGGTTTGGGGAGCGCGGACAACCCGGAACGGTCGTGGGTGAACTACTTGCGGTTTGGCTCGTTCCCGCAGTCCATAGATCTTGGCCACGACCCCGAACTCGTCGGGGCGTTCAACGAGGGGTTGTACAATACGATTATCCAAAAGGATGTTGCCGCCCGGTTTCGGGGAGAAGTTTCCCCGGCGTTTGACCGCATCGTTGCGTTCATGTTCGACAACATCGGCAATATCGCCAGCGTCCGTTCCATCTCCGCTGCATTGGCTGCCGAGGGCGTGAAAGTCGCCCCTAACACGGTTGACGAGTATCTCGACCGGCTCTGCGATGCGTATCTGCTTTACAAGGTTCGCGCCATCGACGTGCAGGGCAAGGAGCATTTGAAAACCGGCTGCAAATACTACGTGACTGACATCGGGATGCGGCAGTATCTGCTCGGCTCTCGCGCCTTTGATCGCGGTCATGTTCTGGAGAATGTCATCTTCCTTGAACTGCTCCGACGGCACAATGAGGTGTTCGTTGGGCGCAATGGCACCAAGGAAATCGACTTCATCGCCCGTGACGGGGCGGATATCACCTACTACCAGGTTGCCGAAACCATTGCGGGTGATGAGGTGCGCGCGCGTGAGTTCACGCCGCTTAACACTGTCCGCGATCACCATCCGAAACTGATTCTCACGCTCGATGCCGTACCGCCGTCCAACGACGGCATTCGCACTCTCAATGCTCTCGACTTCCTACTCGGAAGGAGGTAATTGCAAAACCTCGGCGGAGTGGCCGCGAACGGGAAAACACCGGGATTTTGCGGCTTCCCGCCGGGTTGCGGGCACGGCGTTCTAGGTTTCGGGTTTTAAGTTCCGTAGATTTTGATTGCCCGTTTTGGTAGGGCGTGTCGCCCCGCGACCGCCGCATGACGATAAGGTTTCAGAATTATTTCGATTGAGAGCCAATTTCATTAAGGTCGGGGCGAAGGCACCACTGACCAAGATTCCGCCCAGCCTCAGTTTCACTTCGTCATAACCAGTCACATTGCCTCCTTTTGGATTTTTAATCATCATGCTATATTTTATAGAATATAGCAAGAAAATATTTTGTGAAATATTAAACAGGGGGTGCGAAGGGGTCGGTTTGCAAAATGTCAAGTGCGAAATATCTTGCCTAAAATTGAAAAATTTTTAATAATTACTGCATCGCTTGAATAAAATTTATGGCTGGGTGGTCATAAATGCACGCTTTGTGATTCAAGTGAGGTAATTCCAAAACCTACGCAAATGCGGCTGGCGCGGGGTACCAGCCCTATCGGTGACCCGTTTTGGTAGGGCGGTCGCCCCGCGACCGCCGTGAAACGACCGGGTTTTGCAATTGCCTCATACCAGTCGGACGGGTGGCCGGTCTAAAATGCGAGAGGGGCAATGATGAGGAAGTTCGTCAAGTTCGCTGCGGCGTGTGCTGCGGCGGTGGTGTCGCCAGCGGCTTTTGGCTCTACATATTACATTGCGACGGATGGTGACGACGGCGCGGCGGGGACGCTGGAGGCGCCGCTCAAGTCGCTTTCGGTCGCGCTGGAGAAGGCGCAGGACGGCGACGTCATCCACATCGGCCCCGGCGACCATATCGGGATGGCAATGACGAGCGCGAACTGCCTTGGCGTCATCAGCCGTGCGGTGAAGGTCGAGGGCGAAGGCGAGAGTGTGACGATCCTGCACGGTCTGACGAGCGGCAGCGGTGCGCGCCAGCAGGGCATCACGGTTGACAACGCCGGGGCGACGGTCAGGAATCTGGCGTTGACGGACCTTTTCTCGTCCTGGACCGACGACGACAGTTCCTACACGACGAAAGGCGCGGCACTGATGGTCAACGCCGGCACGGCGAGCGTCTGCCGCGTCTTCAACAACAGGACCGGCGGCAACAACGGACGCATCCCGCCCGTGAGGGTCTCGGGCACGGGCGTGCTCGTCGACTCGATCATCACCAACAACGTGCAGGGCTCTTGGGGCAAGGGCGCGGGCGGCCTCTACCAGGCGGGTGGCGAAGTCAGGCGCTGCCTCATCGCCTTCAACAAGGGGCCAGAGAAAAACTCGCCGAACGGCGTCTGGGTCGCTGGCGGCACGTTCGCCGACAACGTCGTCTACAAGAATACGCGCCAGAACAGCGGTCCGTATGGCTTGCAGGCCTCGGGCGGAACCGTTGAGCGGTGCGTCATTGCCGCCAACGAGGGCACGACGGCGGGTCTGGGCGTGACGGGGGCCGCGACGGTGCGCAACTGCCTCGTCTACGGCAACTCTTCGAGCGCCAACGGCACGGACACGGCTGGCGGCTTGCTCGTCAACAACGCCTCGGCCGTCGTCAGTCACCTGACGGTCGTCGGCAATACGGGCAAGGGCGGAACGGACGGGGTGCGTGTGAAAGCGGGGGCCGTCGCGGCCAGCGTCTTCTGGGCTAACGGGCTGGTGGATTTCACGACGACCGGCGGCACGGTCGGATTCTGCTGCTACCCCGGAGCGACCGGCACGAACATCGACGGCGATCCGCAGTTCTCGCCGGCGACATTCGCCTATCATCCGTCCGTGGCGGACTACGACGCGTTCAAGGTCGGGCGCTTTTCGCTTTGCCGTGATGGCGCGACAACTGGCGCGAATCTCGCTGCGGACGACCTTGTCGGCAACCTGCGTCCCGCCTACGGCGAGGCCGGAACGGATTATCCGGACGTCGGCTGCTACGAGCTTCAGCCGGCCGGTGCGGACGAATATTACCTCGGCATGCGTTCGGACAAGCTGGTGTTGCCGTCCGAGGACAGCGTGACCTTCACGGCCTTCAGCGAAGGTCAGGGAAAGACGGCGTCAAAATACGTGTGGGCGGTGACGACGAACGGCGTGACGACGTCCGTGACGACAACCGAGCCGTCATTCACGATTGGCCAGGCTCCGGGCGGCGCCTGCTCCGTCACGCTGACGGCGTATGACGCGAATGGTATCGAGATCGGCCGTGCGACGACGGTCGTGACGGTCAAGCCGCGGACGGTCTACCTGTCGACGGCGGGCAACGCGACCTATCCGTATGCGACGCCGGAGACGGCTACGGCCAGCCTTTATGAGGCCTTGGCGACGGTATGGACCGAGACGGACCGTCCGGGCCGGATCATCGTGGCGCCGGGAACGTATCCGGAGCTCAAGACGCTGGGCAGCGTGACGGCGCCAATCGAAATCATCGGTCCGGACGACCCCGAGACGGCGGTCCTGCGCTTCAAGTCGTCCGACTTCTCGGTCGGCTTCGTCCTCGGCCATCCGCAGGCGAAGCTGTCGGGCGTCACGATCAAGGGCACGACCTATTGCGATGTCGATTCGAACTACGTCCTTGGCGGTGCGCTCCGTATCGAGGACGGTGTCGTCTCCAACTGCGTCATCACCGGCTTCAATACGGCTTCCGGCAGTCGCGGAACGTCCACGCTGGCCGTGCGCGGCGGTCTCGTCACGCATACTGCCGTCACGAACAATCCGAACAGCTCGGTATTCGCCCGCGGCGTTCTTGGCGTCTACATGGACGGCGGCACGCTGGAGCATTCGATTATCTCGGACAATCCGTTCTATGGCGACCGGGCTGAGGCCGGGGCACTCTGGCAGAAGGGCGGCACGGTGCGCGACTGTCGCATCGAGCGCAACACGGTCGCCAACCAGTGCGTCGATGTCGTCGCCGGTGCGCGGATTTCGGGCGGCACGTTCGAGCGTTGCGTCGTCGGATACAACAAGGAGACGAAGGGCGGTGCGATCACGGTGACTGCGGGCGTCAAGGTCGACGGATCGGCGACAGTCCGGAACGTCCTCATCGTCGGCAACGAGACCGTGGCGACTGCGGCGAATTCGGTCGGCGGACTTGCCGTAACGGCGAGCGGAGCTGACGTTTGCCACGTGACCGTGCTGAACAACCTGACGAGCGCGACGATCGGCGGCCTGCGCCTCGCGGCGGGCACGGTGCGCGGCGCAATCGTAAGCGGCAACCGCAATTCGACGGAGGTCTCGCAGTCGGGCGGTACACTCGCGTATTCCTGCTTCCCGACGGCTGTGGAGGGGACGGACGGCAACATCGCCGCGTCGCCCAACTTCGAAGACGCGCTCGGACACATCAGCCGCAGCTCGCCCTGCCGAGACGCGGCGAGGTACGGCGTGACGCTGGCGGAGGACGACCTGGAGGGGAATCCGCGTGTTCCCTACGGCGAGTCCGACAAGGACTATCCCGACATGGGCTGCTACGAGCTGCAGGCGTCGAGCGAACTCGTCGCCTCGATCGGCGTCTCGACCGACGACACGTTCGTCGGCGACACGGTCACGCTGACGGTTTCGCTCGAGGGTCCGGACACGGAAGTCGTCGCGTCGGTCTGGACGGTTGCCGCGGGAGGCGTGACGAATGTCTACGAACGGACGGGCGCGACGCTGGTGCTCGCGGACGTTCCGGCGGGCTCCTATTCCGTTTCGGCGACGGCGCGGAACGCCTCGCAGAAAGAGGCCACCGCGCCGATGACCGACTGCTTCAAGGCGCATCCCCGCGTCTGCCACGTGGCGCTCGGCGGCAGCGACACGTGGCCCTACGACACATCGGCGAAGGCGGCGTCCAACCTCTGCGACGCCCTTGACGCCGTCTATTGCTCGGAGGCGAGCCGAGGCGAGGTGCTTGTGCATCCGGGCGTCTACGTGAACCCGAAGACGGAGCAGCAGGGCGAATACGCCTGTGCGGCCATGCTGAACAAGAACGTCGCCGTGCGCGGCCTCGGCGAGACGCCGGCGGAGACGAGGATCGACCTGACGATCGCCTCGCTCGTTTCGGCCGTTCGCCTCTATCACGAGAAGGCGCTTCTCGAGAACCTGACGCTGACGGTCTGCGGCTGGGGCAAGGAGCTGATCAACATCGAGACGTCGGCGATGGGCCTGGCGCTGCATGTCGAGCTCGGCACGGTCTCGAATTGCGTCGTGACGGGCTGCAAGACGTCCGGCAGCTCGTGTGCGAATCCGCCGTTCACGATGGCCGGAGGCCTCGCCCACGGCGTGCTCGTGAAGGACAACGTCTACGACAGCGGCTATGCGCGCGCCGCCTACGGTGCGTGCCTGCGCGGCGGCACGTTCGAGAACGGCGAGATCTCGGGCAACGGCGGAATGAGCGACCATGCGCCGGTTTCGGGACTTTACATGACGGGCGGACGGCTGCAGAACACGGTCGTCAGCAACAACTACTATCGCGGCGGCGTCAAGGGAACGGTCTATGACAACAAGTGCGGCGGCATCAATGCGACGGGCGGCACGCTTCTCAACGTGCTTGTCGCCCGCAACTCGGCGACAACGGGGTTGGCCAACTGGACGGGCGGACTGCGGATGTCTGGGAGCGCCAAGGCGATCAACGTGACGGTCGTTGACAACGTGAGCGACGGAAATGTCGGCGAGCAGCTGACATATGCCGGCGGGACGCTCGCGAACGCGATTGTCGAGGGCAAGGCGAGCGGAACGCCGTCGGGCACGAATCTGTTGACAATGGAGCCTGTCGCCTTTCTTCGCCGTGCGAGGGGCGATTACCGCCTCTCCTCCGCCGCGACGTCCTGCATCGACACGGGCGACGACTCACAGTGGGCCGACCTTGCGGCGGCGGTTGATCTTTCGGGTGGCCCGCGTCTATTTCGCAAGCATGTCGATTTGGGCTGCTACGAATACTCGGCGCCGGGCTTCATCATGATTGTCAAATGATGTGAAAGGAATCTTATTTGAGCGGTTCTCCAGGTCCTACGCCGCGTCGGGTTTCGTCTCCGCATCGGCACGGGCCTGGAGACCGTAGGCCGATGCGAGAACGGTGAAGAACTCGCGGGCCGTTTCCAGCCGCTGCGCATTCGTCTGGTTCGGTGCCGGATGCCGTGCCATGTCTTGTACGGCGTCAAAGCGCTGCTGCAGGGCCTTCGCCTCGTCGCCGAGGACGGAATTGAGAGTGGTCAATTTGTCGAGCTTTTCGGCAACCTCTTTCAATGTCCGTTCCATTTCTTCCCGGTCCGCAGCGTACTTCCCATCGACTTTCGCGTCAATGTCGGCCTGCGCGAGACTTGCCGTGCGCAAAAGACGAAGAACGCCCTTTTCGTTTCGGGCGAGGAAATTCTTGAGTTGCTCCGGATTCCCAGTCTCCAGCTGCGCATTGACCGCGCCCAGAATTGTCGCGACGGAGGGCGTTGTGTACGCCACGTAATCCGTTGTCTCCGTGTTCATGCCGTATGCAAGTGAAAGCCCCACATCTGCCAGGCCCGCATTGAAGCCCAGTTTGAGAGTTGTCGATTCCTCAAAGGTTTCGGCCACGGAAAATGAACTCACACGCCAATCGAGGAAGTTAAAACGGATGGTCTTGGATGTTTCCGCTTCCTGCTCGAAGTTGGCGGCATTTAAGTTGACCTTCTCCGGCAAACCGCCGGCAGCGTTCAGAAAGCTCCTGAAAGACGGGGATTGCGCGGCCAACTCGCCGACACTCATGGCCAAGACTCCGCCAGCCGCCTTGACGGCGTTGGGAACCAGTGAGTATGAGAGGATCGTGTCCGTTATGTCGTCTCTGATTTCATCGCAAAAACGTTCATTCTCGGCCTCGTCCTCGATGGCGGCGCGCTTTTTCGCGGTCCAGCGGGCGATCGTCTCAACCAGAAGACGCACGGGCATCGAAGCGGTGATCTTGACGTCGATGGTGAAAGTCGATGCGTTAACCCAGGGACGCACATCCGGCTTCTTCCCCATGGGACGCGTGTACGCGAAATTCGCGCGAACTCTTGGGGAAAATCCAATTTGATCGCGGATGGTTTCCAATGTGTCGCGTTGCAAGGACTGGCCGAACGTCTTGGCGACACCTTTGAATCCCTTGCCGTCCGGCTTCCCTGTTGATTTTTCAACATCTTCGTCAATAAGCCCGTCGGCGAAAGTGGTGTAAATTTCAAGGTCGCCCTGCACTTTAAAAACCGGCGGCGTGGCGACCTCGCTGACTTTCTGGAGGACCTTTTCGAAAATCGCCGGGGGAATCCTGACGGCCGGATTTTCAATTCGCCCGGAGAGGTAGGTTTTCACGGCGTTCAGGGAATGGAGAAATGCCGCGTCTTTCTTTTCTGCATCCATATTGCCGCCGCGGCGGACAAGAAGTTCGGCCGCAATGGAGCAGAGCCGGACTTTCGTTGCGAAAACCTCCCAGAAATTCTTGTCGTTCTCGTTTTTGCCGGCCGCCGATCCTTCCAGGTCTTCGTAAATGCGCATCAGACCCGCAATTCCGTTGGCTATCTGGTTGCGGCGTTGGTCATCGGCCACTTCGACCAGCAGATTGGCGATTTGATCGGCGAAATTTCTATCGACCTGCTTCAGAGACGCAACTTCGGTGTTGAAAAGATTTTTAACGCGGTCATCGGAGCATTTGGCAATGGATTTGGCAAATGTCCGGTAGGCTTTGCCTTTCACGGCAAATTCCCGGCTGATGTCAAAACCGACCTTGCCACCGAATGCTAAATTCGTCTCGTCGAAATCATCTGCGCCGAGAATGCCGGATGTTTTCGCCGAAGCCTTGGCATTTGCGCCACCGCCGATTTTCCAGGCCGAGCGCGATTTGAAAGCCGTGGAATTCTTCCTGCGAAGCAACATCCCGTCGAGGTTGCCAAAGACATTGCCCTTGCGAAGGGCGTTGGCGTAGGCGACTTTGTTCATCCGGCTCTTGTGGATGCGGAAACCGAGAATTGTCGCGCCGATTCTCGGTATCGAGGCAATCCCTTTCGCCACCTTTTTGGCAGCGCCGAAAACGACTTTGTAAAACGCGCCGCCCATCAGCATTGACTTGCCGTTCATCTCGCTGATGCAGTCGTCAAGATTGGCATACACGCGCGTACTGCTTTTTGTCAGCGAAATATTGCCCATTGCGGAAATATCCGCCTGGACACGATCCGAGTCCGCGCCGGCCGTCCCCTTGATGCCGCCAGAGACCTTCCCCTGGTACGAGTAGGTCACGCTAATCGCACCACCGCCCGGGGGGACTTCCAGTTGCGCCTGTACCTTGAACGAACCGCCGCCTCCGGCCTTCGCATCAACCAGCGCCCCGAGTCCCACCCCGAACATGGCTTCGACGCCGAGTTCGACTGAAACCTGTTTTTTTCCGCCGTGCGCCACGATGTCGTCAAACTCGGCATGGACGTTTTCCGCAAACTTCGATTCCTTTGTCTCCGTGCCGGAAAAATAGTAGCGGATCGCGTCATTCGCGGTATGCGAAAGTGCCGTAGCCTCGTTCGCGGCAGCCTGAACGTCCATGCGTTCATAGGGGTTTCCCCCTGGAAAGCAATCTTGAAGGGCGGCCAGGGCGCTGTTGTACGCCATGTCGGCGTTCTGAAGATGCCGGTATAGTGATTCGTCAATCCGGTTTTTTTCGGGGACGCGGAGCTTGGAATTGAGCGTGATGTCGTCAAACCAGCGCCTGACGGACTCCATCTTCCCCATGGGCTTTCCCGAGCAACGGTCAAGATCATAGCGAAAAGCCCGCAGGGACTCGCGAATGCGCTTGATCTGCTCCCTCTGGAATTTCCCGTCGTCGCCGGATCCGTTGGAAAAGGCATATTCCGTGACAATTCCCCCGGCAGCCTGGCCGCGGATGTTTGTCAGGTTGATGACCGCCGTCCTGAGGGTGGCAAGTGCGTCTTTTGCCTTTTTGACGAGCCTTTCGTCGCCGAGCCTCTCTGCTTCCGTGATTTTTCCCTCGAAAAACGTGATGGCTGATTGAAGCTCCTTTTCGCGAATGAAGGTCTCCTTGACCTTGGCTGCCGTCGTGGCGGCGAGTTTGAGGACGTCCGCCGTGTTGCCGATGTCGTAAAAGTAGCTTTCGTCAAGAAAAAGAACGGCATTTTCAGAAATTTCGTTGCGCAACAGCATCCCGGAAAGTCCATAGACGGCATTCTGAAGCGCAAGGTATTCCGGCGTGGGCAACGTCCCCTCCTGCGTGCGATTGGCCCTTTGGACAAGCGATTCGACCTCCTTGGAAACAAGGAGTTTTCGAAGGGCAATGTCAATGGAATCCTTGAGACGATCCACTTTTTCCTGCGCGGGAGCGGGATTCATCCTGCCCACGGCAAGTTGAACGATTTCGTCGCGGAATTTGACACAGTCGATGCCGAGGCTTGTGGCGTTATTATTGGCCTTCTCGCGTTCTGTCGCCTGCTCGGCATCCGTCATCAGATGCGCCGCGGAAAAAATCTCGGCACGGTTGATCGCGGAACGCACGGTTTCGTTGGATCTGTCTAACTTCCCGTCTTTCAGAAACGAGGTGAGACCGCTGTTGCTGGCAGTCGTATCGACGTCGCGGTTGTCGTTGAGAACCTTCACGCGTTTCGCCATCAGTTCCCTTGTATCGGCGAACTGCCAGAAACGGCTGCCGATCATGCTTGTGCTACCGATGGACATCTCGTCTACCTCCCATCCGCCTTTTCGTCGTCTGTGATCAGGACGGGTTCTTCGGGAATCGGCTCGTCGTCGATGAACGGATACCGCTCTGCGAATTCCTCGCGGACGTTTCCGACGAGAGTCGCGAGATCTTCAATCCAGGCCGCGAGAATGTCGGCGGAAATACCGGCGTCCACATCGCGGCGCGCATGGGCCACGAGAACGCGCCCGTCCTCGTCCATTCCCAGCGTGAACCCGCGGGTCTCGCCGCCGGGCTCGTTCATTTCCAGGAGACGCATCGCGCGTTCGCCGACGAAGCCGTCGTCTGGCAAAACGCCGACCGTAGCCCAGAGCACGACGGATTCGGATTCCTCGAGGAATTCGAGATTCGCGTCCACGGAACCGTCAACAGTAAACGAGCAGTGGTTGTCTTCGGCAGAAAGGGAAAGCCCGGTCTTTTCGCCAAGTTCGGCGAGGGCGCCGCGGTAGTCGTCAAACGCATCCATTAGAGGGCCTCCTCGTTTTCGGGATTGACCAGGTGGACATTGCGCCGGATCTGCCAGTCGCGGACAACGCGCAGCAGGTTGCGGCAGGCGGCGAGAATCGCGTCCGCGTCGGGAAGGTCGTCGGCGGAGAGGCAGTCGGTGAGGTAGAGTGCCCGTTCCTCGCGGTTCAGCGAAAGGGTCGCGCCGCCGGTTCCACTCCAGAAGAAATTGCCCTGGAGTGCCTCTTCGCAAAGCCTGCCAGGATCGTCCGTCCCTTCAAGGGAGGCGACTTTGGCCCGGAAGTAGACATTCTCCGAATCGTCGTTTGAAGTGAACAGGACAAGTTTCACGCCATCGAAATCAACGGAGTAGACACCGTCACCGACGAATTCGCCCGCGTCACCGAAGATGGTCGCGGCGCAGTTTATGACATTTTCAAAGGTATTCATTTCAGACTCCGGCTGAAGAGAAAACCGCATTTCACGTAGGATGCGATCAGGCTGTTTCGCACTTTGAATACGAAAAAACCGCCTAAATGTTACATGAACTTTCGTAAAAAAGCAAAAAGGTCCAAAGCCACGACCATCCTGCAGGGGTGAAAATACTTGCGTATAAGTTTGCGATTTGCCATAATTATGATGTTTTGCAATAACTTTGCCATATCATTGAAACCAAGAAGGGAACACGGCTAAAATGGGAATTTCGAAGTCTTTGTTGGTCGCTGCGGCGTCTCTTGCGCTTCCTTTTCAGCTGACTGCTGGCAGTGTCGTTTACTTTGATGCTTCCGCCAACGCTGGCGGTGATGGTTCGTGGTCTTCGCCATACGCTACCATTGCCGATGCCGTGGCGAACTGCGACGACGGCGGCGAGGTGCGCGTCAAGAGCGGTCTTCATGTACTGAGCGCGGCAGAAGTGGTCATTTCGAAAAGCATCAAGATCATCGGCGGATGGACGGCTGACGGTATTCGCACCGAAGAACCGTCGGCGACGATTGTCTGCGGTGACGTCAGTCGCAACGACGTTTATCTTGATCTGGGCGGCACGGAAATCGGGCCTGTCGTGGATGCGAATGGCAAGCTGATTGAATTTCGCGCACCGACGGCGGCTGAGGTTTGCTGGCGGCTTGACGCGAGCAAGAGAACTGACAACTTGAAGTATTTCGTCAAGGCTGATTCGACGAGTGCGGTCGGCTCGTTTGCGCATCGGATCGAAGGACTGACGTTGACGGGTTTCGGACAAAATCTGACTGGATGCGTTTATTACGGCGGCAGTTCGGCGTCCCTGACGATGACCAACTGCTGGGTCGTCGGCAACTACGCGCTTTCCGCGCGCGGCGCGGCAGTCCAGATCGAGACCGACGGCCCGATCACCGACTGCAAGTTCCTCGGTAATAATGGTGCGGCCGTTGTCTATGGCTCGGGCAATGCCCTGAAGACGGGTGTCACCTCGACATTGGCAACAATTGCGAACTGCGAGTTCGCCTATGGTTATGCTGATCAGACGGTTAATAACGTCATTGGCTGTGGCGTGATTTGCTATGCCAAGCTGGCCCATTTGTTCGTCCGCGATTGCACGTTCGCGTGGCTGTACGCCGATGTGAAGGGCACGGCTCAAGGACCAGCCGTCGTCCTCGCTGCGTTGACGGGCACGTCTTACGTGGACGGCGTGCAGGACTGCACATTTGAAAATCTGACGATGAAGTCGGTCAATACGAGCGTGCCAACCTTAGTCAACGGCAATCATGGCCCTATGTCGGGCTGTACGTTTGAAAACTGTTCGTTGGATACTTCCGGCTTTGACAACGGGACGGTTTATCTGGCCAACATCGCGGGGGCGATTACGGACTGCACGTTCCGCAACAACTCCATTTGCTATGAGTCTTCCGGGAGCCTTGGTACAGTGGCACTGTCGAATCAGACACAGGTCGAGCAGAAGGAGAATGTCTATCTTGGCAATACGGTCGAGGGCGTCAATTGTCAGAACGTCTACCTTTTTAACTTGCCGGCGTCAATTGGATTCGGCTCGACGCAGGCACCGATCACGGGCCTTGACGTGTGCAACAACACGCTCAAGGGTGGTACGGCGATTACCTCGTTGTTTCAATGCAGTTCGTTTTGCCTTCTGAACGCCATGATCGTGGGGAACAAGGCGGAGGGGTATGGTACGGACTGCGTCGCGTCGACGTTCCGGCGGGCGAGTGTTTCATACCTTCTTTGGTCAACAGTCTATAACAACGATTTTCCGATTGAGTTCTATGGCTACCAGAACAAGAACAACCATCAGGTCTACGCCAACTCGTCCATCATTTGGCGCGATGCGTCTCTGGGCGAATACACGGTGTCGGAGAGTCTGCTGATGTCCAAAGGACAGATTGTCATCCGTCATGTGTGTATGAGCGGCGTTAAGGAGGGTGACGAGTGCATTGGGGCGACAGGGACAGGCGCGGGTAATACCATTGGCCTTTTTACGGACGATCCGAAATTCGCGCCCTCGTTGCAGACGGACGAATCGGGCCGTGTCTATGCGGTGCTTTCGCGGCAGTCACCTTATAAGAGGAGTGGCTATTATCCGCTTCGCAGTCTGGACGATACGGCGTCGAACGCCAAGAAGGGTTCCATCACATTCAACTGCGCCGAAAACGGGTATCGCGAGGTCGCGAGCAATACGAATTACCACACCAATTCCCAACCTCAGACCGAGGAGTCCGTGGTGGATTTTCTGGGCGCGGAGCGTATCGACGGCAACGTCGCCCTTGGCGCGGTGCAGCAACTCTACCGCAATGACGTGTTGATTCTCAGTATTCGTTAACTTGCAATGTGTGTTCAGCCCCCGATGTTCCCATTTTGCATCCACGGTGGACCTGCGGCGGGATCCGCCGCAGATGTGTCGTTCCTAAACGCTCGACCTGCGGGTGCGGATGGTTTTGTCCGCGTCGAGCAAGGGCAATTCGTCACGGACAAAGGCGTCGTCAGGTTTTCAGGGGTTAATCTCACGGGACCTGCGAACTTCCCATCGCATGACGATGCTTCGAACCTGGCCGACGCCCTTTCTCGCTATGGAATCAACGGCGTCCGGCTTCACTTTGCCGATGTTGCGGGCGACTATTCCAACTTCATGCTTTCCGGCGAACCCTGCCTCGTCGAGGAGGGTTCGACTGTTGAGCGCTTTGAGTTCAATTCGGTTCAACTCGATAAATTCGAGTTTCTCGTCTCTGAACTGAAAAAACGCGGCGTCTATGTCGACCTCAACCTCCATGTCGGCCGCTTTCACAACCGCCTCGGCGCGCGCAAAGGCGCAACGCTCTATGACGAAGCCCTCATTGCCTCGCAAAAGGAATATGCGCGTCGCCTCCTCAATCATGTGAATCCATACACCGGACTTGCATGGAAGGATGATGCGGCCGTGGCTATTGTTGAGATCGCCAATGAGGATTCGATTTTCCGTCCATGGGGGCCCGAATTCGCCTGGATAAAAGGAGCGGACGAGCCTTTCAAGAAATTTCTTCTGAAAGTTGAAAAATCATTTTACGCGGAAATGCGACGCTACCTCATTGAGGATGTCGGGGTAAAGTGCGCCATCGCAGGTTCGCAGCTCTGCGCCTCGCCGTTTGAGGTCCAGCAGATGTTTGACGTGACGATCGACAACCGATACTGGTGCCATCCGCACAATGCCGGCTCTCCAGAATGGTCGTTCGTCGATGCGCCACTTTCGGACTTCGCCAATGGCGCTGGCGATCCGCTTGCGTTGATGTCGCAAGAGAAGACGCCAGACAGGGCCTTTGTCGTTACGGAATACGGTCATCCATATCCAAACTCATATGGATGCGAGACTCTTCCTCTCCTCGGCGCAGCTGCAACTGTTGGTGGCTGGTCTGGCATTTTTGCGTATTCATTTGCGCACCGCGCGGCACCGCTTCCCGAATATGTGCCGTTCTTCTTCACAATAGGTGAACGCGCTGATGTCTTATGCCATCAGCCCGCCGTGTCGGTTATGTTCCGGACGCTTGGCGGGATGCCGCGTGATTCATTTGTCCGCGAGTGTGGCAACCCCGGCGAGGGATATGCGCTTTTTGCCTCGCCGGAGGTCAAATTCTTTTCAGGTTGGACCGATGGACGTTGCTTTGACCTTGGCGACGGGATTGCGCTTTCATTCAAGGGGCAGGAAAACGCCTTCGCAACGGTTTCGCTACTCCGTCGCGAAGGCGGATGGCTCGTGGCCGCAACGTCAAGCGGGAAAAATACGGGCACAAGACTTACGGAGGTTGGTCGTACGCCCGAGAACTATCCGGTGCTTGCCGGACGTGGAGGAAATTGGGGAAATGCGCCAATCCTTTACGCAGGAGTGGAGGCTGAGTTGAGCGTCGATTGTGGCAAGGGGCCGGTTTCTTGCCACGCACTCAATGGGAATGGTCTGGAACGCGCTGAAGTTTGCGTCAGGCGCACGGGGGCTGGTGCTGTGACCATTCGCCTGGCGCCATCATGCCGTACGCTGTGGTATTTGATTCGTTTGGCGTAGTAGGCGTCCGCGACGAATTTTCTAACGTAAAACTACGGAATTTGCTAAAATTACTAATTTGTTTTCATGGCTAATGGTCATAAATCCACTTCTTTTGATTCAGACGATCATGCAATGTCTGTGGTCGTGGCTTGCGAGAGCGACGGCCACAGGGGCAATTCCCTTTGAGGAAAGGATGGTACGAAATGGTCAATGCTTTTCGCTGGGCAAAGTTAGGCGCAGGGAAGTCGCGCATCAGGTTTGATGAGGGCGAAGTCTCTTCGGCGAAGTCGAGGTGCGGGGGTCTTCTCCGCAAAGGACTGGTGGCGGTTTGTGCGCTCGTCGTTTCCGGCAGCGCCATGGCCGCGACCTGGTGGGTCGCGACGGACGGCAGCGATGCGGCGGCGGGCAGCGAGGAGGCGCCGTTCGCGACGCTCTCGAACGCCTTCGCCCATGCGTCGGGCGAAACGCGCGACACAATCCGCATCAAGGACGGCACGTATCCCTCGACGGGCGCAATCATCGTCAACAAGGCGGTGGAAATCGTCGGCAACGATGCCGACCGCTCGCAGGTTGTCATCGACGGCGAGAAGACGAAGGCGCTGCTCGGCATCAGCCATGCGGACGTCTTCGTGCACGGCATTACCTTTGCGAACGGAGGGAGTACGGCGACTATTCCCAATGTGTCGCATCCCTCGTTTTTCGCCTGTAACTTTGAGATGTCGGCCGGTGTCGTCTCCAACTGCACGATCAAGTCCGGTAAGTCGACATACACGGGCAATCTGGCGATGATGCACGGGGCGCCGAAACTCATCGACTGTCTTCTTGACAATGGCGCCATGAACGATACTGGCTCTCTCGCCTGTCGCGGTGGTGGCGTGAAGATGTCAGGATCCGCCGAAATGATTAACTGCGTGGTCACGAACTGCTGCGCGGCGCTCGGCGCGGGTGTGTATATGGAAAGCTCCGCCAAGCTTTATGGTTGCAAGGTCGTCGGGAATCGCGTGAGATCCGATGCGTCCAACGCCGGTCTCTATGTCAGCGGTTCGGCCGTTGTCTCCAACTGCGTCGTCCGCGACAACGTCACGTCCGACGCAAAGCCGGCGCCGGCGCGCGGCGTCTACCAGACGGGCGGCACGATTATCAATACGCTTATCACCGGACATGCCTCGTCCAATGGCGGCGGTGTCTATAAGACCAACGGTTCGCTCGTCAACTGCACGGTCGCAGGCAACACGGCGACGACGGCGGGTGCGGGCGTCTACCAAACTAACGGTTCGATCGTCAACACCGCGGTCGGTTCGCTTACTTCGATGGACGCGGTGAAGCTGGCGGGCGGTACGGCGTCGCATTCGTGCGGCACGGGCCTCACGACGGACGCGAACGGCA
The DNA here is from genome assembly GCA_045627605.1 of Kiritimatiellia bacterium. Lineage (GTDB taxonomy): Bacteria > Verrucomicrobiota > Kiritimatiellia > RFP12 > JAAYLN01 > RGIG5952. The sequence goes on from JAZQOA010000139.1 coordinate 88,603, forward strand.
ACTTCGGCGTGAACCCGATCTTCCGCGACGAGGCGAACGGCGACTATACGCTGAAGGGCTCGTCGCCGTGCGTCGACGCGGGCGAGGAGAAGGCCTGGCATGCGGACGCGAAGGACATTTCTGGCGAGAACGCCCGCGTCCTCGACGGTAATGGCGACGGCGTTGCGGCGGTAGACATCGGCGCGTACGAGTACGATTCGACGAAGGCGCCGCTGGAGCTCTCGTTCTCGGCGGTGGCGGAAGCGGGAGACGATTTGCCGCGCACGACCGTTTTCAAACCGTGCTTCGAGGGCGCTTACGGCGAAGTCACGAAGGTCGTCTGGGACTTTGGTGACGGTACAACCGATGAGAGAACGACGCTCGAACCGGTCGAACACCAATACGAGTCCGCCGGCTATTTCACTGTGAAGCTTACGGTTACGACGACCGAGGCGGGCGAGAAGACGAGCGAGATGAAAGATGCGGTGAAGATTAAGCCGACGACCGTTTACATGTCGACGACGGGGTCGGCGACGCCGCCGTATGACTCGCCCGCCAGGGCGACTGCGAGCATTGCGGATGCGCTTTCGGCGCTGGCGATTCCGGCAACGGGGCGGGCGCGCATCATCGTCGACGACGGCACGTATGACGCGCCAGAGCTCAGGCAAATCATTGATAACCCGATTGAGATCGTGGGCAACGACGCGAATCCGACGGCCGTCACCTTCGACGGACAGAATGCGCGGTCGTTCGCCGCGTTGAACCATGCCGACGCGTTCGTTCACGGCATTCGCGTCTACCGTGCGAAGATCGGAAGCGTTTCGCAGACCGTCAGCGGATGCGGCTCCTACTCCGGCTCGCCCTTTGAGGTGGTGAAGGGCGTCATCTCGAATTGCGTTATGGAGACGTGCAGCGGCGGATTTGCCGGAGGCATCTCCGTTCAGAACAACACCTCGGCGAAGGTCTATGACACGTTGATCACCGGCATCACGACGTCCGATCACGGTTCTGCCGGCTATGGCGGCGGATTGCGCGTCTACGGCGGATTGGTGCAGAACTGCGTCATATCGAACAGCGCCTGCAAGTACGGTTCCGGCGCATATGTCAAGGGCGGCACGGTCCGCGGCTGTCTTTTCGTCGACAATGCGGGATCGGATGCGGCTGCCGGCGCTGGCATCTACCTTGAGGGCGGCACGGTCGAGAACTGTGTCATTGTCAGAAACAAGACGGCGTCTGGAGGTTCGGGCGGCGGCGCGTATGTCTGCGGCGGGACGCTGCGGAACTCGCTGGTCGCCTGGAACTCGACGCCGAGCGGCACGGGTAGCGGCGCGTTCTTGAAGTCCGGCAACATCCAGAATTGCACGGTCGCCGAGAATGAGGGCGGCACCGTCTGCAATGGTGTGCACCTGACGGGCGGTACGCTCGTCAACTCGGCTGTGAGCGGCGTGGCGGCGCCCGTCAACATCGTGAGTGGCACGGTGAAGAGCTGTTGCGCCCTGTCGCTGGCGACGGATGCGACGACAGGCAACACCCAGGCCGAGCCGGGGTTCCGCGATGCGGCGGCGGGCGATTTCACGCTGCTCGGGTCTTCGAAGTGCGTTGATGCGGGCGAGGAGCTTCCCTGGCATGCGGACGCGACGGATCTCACGGGCGAGACGCCGCGCGTCCTGCGGGGGAAGGTTGCGGAGCGCGTCGACATCGGCGCGTACGAGTACGATCCGTCGAAAGCGCCGGCGTCGATCTCGTTTTCTGTGACGGGTGGCGAGGCGGTCGTGACGCCGCATACCGCAACCTTCACCCTGTCGCCGGAAGGTGAGTGCGGCGAGATCACGAGCTGCACGTGGGATTTCGGCGATGGGGAGTCCGAATCGACGGACAGTCCGGATCCCGTGTCCCACACCTATGCGGACGTCGGCTTCTACACGGTTTCGGTGTCGGTTGAGACGACGCTCAGGGGGACGCTCTCGGCGACGAATTCCCCTGCGGTGCGCATCAAGCCGTCCGTTGTCTACGTGGCGACGAACGGCACGCACGTCGCACCGTTCCACACCTTGACGACGGCGGCGACCAACATCACTGACGCCTTGAAGGAGCTTGGCTATCCGACGGACGGCACGCGGGCGAAGGTGATTGTCTCCGATGGCATCTATCCGGCGCCCAGGGAACGCGTGAACCTGTCGACGGCGGTCGAGATCGCCGGCAATGACGCCGATCCGACGGCGGTCACGATTGACGGCGAGAATGCACGCGAGTTCTTCTTCCTCGACCATGCGCAGGTGTTCGTTCACGGTCTGCGTTTCTACCGCGGGTATGGAAACTCGTCGGCGAGTTCTGCCGAGGGAGCGCCGACCTATGCCCATGCGCTGTTTGAGATCCGTCAGGGAATTGCGTCAAATTGCGTATTCGAATCCAACAACAACTGGTTTGCTCCTCTGTCGGCTTGGAAAACCGGCGTTCTGGTCGACTCCCTGATTTCCGGTGGCACCAACCGCGATGGCAACGGCTATTCCGGCGGCGCGGGTCACGGCGGCGGCATGAAGCTCTTCGACTCGGCGGTCTGCCGCGGCTGCACGTTCACGAATTGCACGGCACGCTGGGGCGGGGCGCTCGCGATCCGCGGCGGAACGGCCGAGAACTGCACGTTCGTTGGCAATAAGGCGTCTGGCGGGGATAACAACGGCAACTGGGGTGGTGGTGTCTACCAGACGGCTGGCACGTTGCGCGGTGCGCTTATCGTCGGCAACAAGGCCAACAATGGTGCGGGTGGACTTCATCAGGAAGGCGGCACGGCGGTCAACGTGACGATTGCGGACAACGTCTCGCCGGCGTCGGCGGGTGCGAAGGTGGCGGGGACGCTCGTCAACTCGATTGTCGTCGGGAAGGGCGAGTACGATCCGGCGAATCCGCCGCTTGTCGTGAGCGGCGCGGGCTCGGTCCGAAAATGCTGTTCGCCTTCGCTTGACGCGGCGGACTGCCTGTCGGACGATCCGCGGTTCGTCCGGCGCGAAGCCGGAAATTACGCTATCCGCAAGTCCTCGAAGTGCGTGGGCTTCGGTGACAACGCGGCATGGCCGAACCTCGAGGCGGCCGTTGACCTAAGCGGTCAGCCGCGTCTCCGGGGATTGCAAATTGATCTTGGCGGCTACGAGTCGAATGGCGGGGGCTTCCTGATGATCGTGAGATAGGAGCCTGCTGTGAATTTGAGCCGTGTAGAGGTGTAGAGATGGGGAGTCCAGCACCAGCGCGCATGAAAAAAGGCCGGCGGAATCCCGCCGGCCTTTTTTCGCCCTACAGTATGAAAGCCGCTACATGGCTTTGGCGAGGGCGTCGCCGAAGGCGCTGCACTTGATTTCGGTGGCACCCTCCATGAGGCGCGCGAAGTCGTATGTCACCGTCTTCGCGGCAATGACCGAGTCCATGGCCTTGACAATGAGGTCGGCCGCCTCGTTCCAGCCGAGGTAGCGGAGCATCATCTCGCCGGAGAGGATGAGCGAGCCGGGGTTGACCTTGTCGAGCCCCGCGTATTTCGGCGCGGTGCCGTGCGTCGCCTCGAAGATTGCGGCGCCTGTGACGTAGTTGATGTTGCCGCCGGGCGCAATGCCGATACCGCCCACGCAGGCGGCGAGCGCGTCGGAAGCATAGTCGCCGTTGAGATTGAGCGTGGCGATGACGTCGTATTCGGCGGGGCGGGTGAGGATTTGCTGGAGGAAAGCGTCGCAGATGCAGTCCTTGATGACAATGTCGCGCCCGGTCTTCGGGTTGGCGAAGTGCATCCACGGCCCCTTGTCGATTGGTTCCGCGCCGAACTCGCGCGCGGCGAGGGCATAGCCCCAGTCGCGGAAGCCGCCCTCGGTGAATTTCATGATGTTGCCCTTGTGGACAAGCGTCACGGACTTGCGGTCGTTGTCGATGGCGTACTTGATGGCGGCGCGGACGAGCCTTTCGCTCCCTTCCGTCGAAACGGGCTTGATGCCGATGGCGGAGGTCTCGGGGAAGCGGATTTTCTTCACACCCATCTCGCCCCGGAGGAAGTCGATGACTTTTTTCGCCTCGGGCGACTGCGAAGGCCATTCGATGCCGGCGTAGATGTCCTCCGTGTTTTCGCGGAAGACGACCATGTCGGTCAGTTCGGGGTGCTTGACGGGCGAGGGGACGCCCTTGAACCAGCGCACGGGGCGCAGGCACACGTAGAGGTCGAGTTCCTGGCGGAGCGCGACGTTGAGCGAGCGGATTCCGCCGCCGACCGGGGTCGTGAGCGGTCCCTTGATTGCGACAAGCTGGGCGCGGATGGCGTCGAGCGTCTCCTTCGGGAGCCATGTGCCGGGACCGTAGACGGCGTTTGCCTTCTCGCCGGCGTAAACTTCCATCCACGCGATGCGGCGCTTGCCGCCGTAGGCTTTTTCAACGGCGGCGTTCCAAACCGTCATCGCGGCGCGGGTGATGTCGGGCCCTGTGCCGTCGCCTTCGATGAAGGGGATGACGGGGGTGTCGGGGACGATTAGCTTGCCGTCCTGCCCGATGCGGATGTCGCCGCCTTCGGGCTTCCTGATCTTGTCGTATGCCATTTTGGGACGCCTTACTTCACAAGGTTGCGCTTGACGAGTTCCTCGGCGATTTCGACGGCGTTGAGGGCCGCGCCGCGGAGAAGCTGGTCGCCCGAGACGAACATTTCGAGCCCGCGCTTGTCGTTGCGCGAAATGTCCTGGCGGATGCGGCCGGCGAGAACATCGTACTTCGCCGTCGCGTCAAGCGGCATCGGGTAGGCGTTGGCGAGCGGATCGTCGACGACCTTGACGCCGGTGCTCTTCGCGAGGATTTCGCGCGCCTCGGCGGGCGTGATTTCCTCCTCGAACTCGAGGTTGAGCGACTCGGAGTGGGCGCGGGGAATCGGCACGCGCACGCAGGTGCACGAAACGAGCAGGTCGGGGGCGTGGAGCATCTTGCGCGCCTCGTTGCGCATCTTGAGCTCCTCGAGCGTATACCAGTTGGTCTCGTCGAACTTGTCGATGTGGGGAATCAGGTTGTAGGTGAGCTGGTGGGCGAAGGCCTCGACTTTGAGTGGCTTGCCCGCCGCCATGTCGTGCATCTGGTCCTCAAGTTCCTGCATGCCCTTGGCTCCGGCGCCGGAAGCGGCCTGGTAGGTGGAGGCGACGAGGCGGCGGAGTTTTTTGACGCGGTGCAACGGCGCCACGGCCTCGAGCATGATCGCGGTCGTGCAGTTGGGGTTGGCGATGACGCCCTTGTGTCCTTCGAGGTCTTCGGCGTTGACCTGCGGAACGACGAGCGGCACGTCCGGATCCTGGCGGAAGGCGCGGGAGTTGTCGATCATCACGGCGCCAGCCGCGACGACGGCGTCCTTGAACTCGATCGAGGCGCTGGTGCCGCCCGCGAAGAGAACGATGTCGAGGCCCTTGAAGGAGTCCTTGGTCGTGGGAAGCACGTGGAATGTCTCCCCGGCGATAACCTCGTCGCGTTCGCGCGAGGCGAAAACCTGGATGGATTCGGCGGGGAACTGGCGCGAGCGGAGCACGCTGATCATTTCGGCGCCCACTGCGCCGACGCCGACGAGACCGACTTTGTACTGTTTCATGTTTTGGGGTGTCCTTGTTGCCGCGGGGAAAGCCGCGTTGGTTTTAAGTTGGATGTGGAGTGCAAAAAAGAAGGCGCGGCGTCTTGCGCCGCGCCTCGTTGAGCGCCTTAGGCGTTTTCAGCAATAGGCTGGCCGATCCATTCGCGGACGGCCGCCGAAAGCGGGGCAATCGCCTTGACGACGACGTTTTCTTCTCCGACAACCGTTGGGATGGCCACGGTGTCGCCGACTTTCCTGCCGTCGAAAATCTTCGCGAGGCGGCTGCGGCTGGGAAGAATGCCAAGCCCCTCGTCGCTGTCCCACTCGCCAAGGATGGAGTAGGTGAGTGTCGAGCCATCGGCCTTCTCAAGTGTGACCTCCGTGCCGGGAGCGACCACCGAGAAGTCCGTGACGGTATCGTAGAACGACGCGCCATGCATCTTTTCGAGCTCGACGCTCCACTCTTCGCGGCGGGCGAGGAGGATGCGCTGCTGGTCCTTGGCCGACTGGTACTCGAAGTTTTCACGCAAGTCGCCGTAGCCACGCGCGAAGGCGATGTCCTGCGTGTTTTTCGGAATCTCGACTTCGACGAGCTGGCGGAACTGTTCGAGCCGCTGGCGGAGCGAATGCCAGGAGGTGTAGTGGAGCTCGGGGGCCTCGGCCTTCGGCGCGGAGGAGAGCTTCTTGCCGACGAGCTTCGGGTTGAGCTCTGACATCTTCTTGACAAGTGCGCGCTGGAGCTTCGGCTCGGCAACGGCGGCGTTGGACTGCAGACGCATGAAAAGCGCTTCCTGCTGGAGGGCGCTGAGAGAGCCGAAGGCTGTCTCGAACCAGGATTCGACCTTGGCGTAGAGATCCCGGATGTAGTGCTGCATGTGGAGCTGTTCGCCGGCGGCCGCCTGGTCTTCGCAGATGGCGATGGCGTGCTCCATGAGTTCGTAGAGCGAGGGGAGCTTCCAGTCGGCGAGGTCGTCCCACTTGTTGTCGCGGAGCGCCCAGACGACGAGCGGCGCGGGGGCCGAGGTCGAGGAAAGAAGCTCGCGGACGCGGTCCTGAAGCGGCCTGAGGAATTCGGACTTCTCGCGGAGAACGCCGAGTGTCTGCTTCAGGAGGCTGTAGTTCATGTCGGGAAGGTGCTCGAGAAGCAACCCGACGGCTTCGGGACGGGTGTCGACGATGAAGGCGATCATTTCGCCGGCCTCGCCGACCGAGAGCTTGTCTCCGGCGTGGAGGAAGCGCTCGTCGTCGAGAAGCACTTCGACGAGTTCTTCGCGCGGCGTCGTGATCTTCAGGCGCTGCGCCATGAGGACGAGGCGGGTGAACATCGGCGGCGGATAGAGGAAGGCGCCGTTGATCGCGAACATCAGCCTGTCGGAAAGAACTTCAAGCGCGAACGGCGAGACTTCCGGCTTGTTCGTGGCGTGTTCGTAGACCGAAATCGTATCGAAAAGCTCGGGGATGTTCTTGATCTTCTTCAGCTCCCTGAACCAGCCGTCGTCGTAGAGCAGGGCGGTGCTGCGGATGGTGATCGGGTCGGAACGTTTGGCCGGAATGTTGACGAGGGGATCCTCGGAGAGGGCCTTGCGGGCGCGCGCCCAGAAACCCTTCCAGTCCGCTTCCTTGACGATGCCGTAGGTGTTGAGGAGGGCCTGGAGCCGGATGATGGTCGATGGACCGAAACTGGCAATCGCCGTCTTGACAAGTTCGCCGGGCTGTTTCGCGACCATGGCCTCCAGGGCGGCGGGATCGTCATGGGCGATGGAAAGAATGTGGCTTGCCGGAATGGATTTCAGGGTTTCCGCCGCGTACTCGAACGACATCGCATGCCCGGGTTTGCTCGGGAAATCGATGTAGACCTTGGAGTTGAATGCGTCGACGTGCTTGACTTCGCCAAGGCCCCAGGTCTTGTCGAAAAACGTGGCTCCGGCCTTGAGTGAGCGGAGCACGGCGAGGCGGCGGAACGATTCGGAGGGCTTGACCTTGCCGAATTTCGCGTTGTCAACGAATTTGAGAAGGGTGCGGTCTTGGGTGGCCTTGCGGATGACTTGCGGGATCGGCGCCCCAAAAGTCACGGCATCGGCATTCCACGCGGCCTTCTTCGCGAGGACTTTGAGGAGCCCGTCGATGTCCTTGGCCTTGGTAAGCTCCTCCTGGAGGGCGCTGGCCATTTTGTCCGCCGTGTAGCTTTTGATTTCGTGCGCGGTGTCGAGGTCCTTGAGAAGGGCGTCGCAATCCACGGGCGCCTGCTTCAATGCTTCGTTGAAGTTGAATTCAAGCGTCTTGATGTCCGCCGAGTTAGAGTCTTCCATAATTTCCCCTTTTTGTTGCTTTCGCAACGTTGAAAATCAAAGTCGTAAAGTAAATAGAATACCACAAAGACCATTGATAGGCAAATGGAGGCGATGCGCCAGCGGCGCTGTTAAGAGTTGGGAGTTCAGAGTTGGGAGTTGCAAGTCGTCCTCCCGCGTGACCGCCGCGCCGAGGGTGCGGTTACCCCGCAAGAGCCGGTAGCATCAGTAAGAGGAGGTGTCGGTACCGCCCCGCAAGACATCGACGCTTACCGACGCCCATCGCATTTATCACCGCCTACCTCCGCGCGATTCCTTGCATCGCCGCATTGCAACATCTCGCCCGTGCCAGGGGTCACGGAAACTGTGTTTTTGTTTGCGCGGAGAGACGATGATTTGGTATACTTATGAGACTTGGCGAAACCAACATCCGGCTGTTCCCGTCAGATGGCAAGTCCTCGCCCATTTTGCGCCGGCAGGCGCCAACCAACTAAGGCACTCCATGAAACTCAACTGCGTACTTACTCCGTCGACGATGCGTCATTTCCCCGGCTCGGAATTGCCCGAAAAGCCACTGGCCATGCTTGACCTCGCCCTCAACGAAAGATTCAGCTTCCAGCTGGCGATGCGCTCCGACGAGGCCGTCAATGTCGTGGCGGAACTTGAAGGTCCTGCGGGATGGGAGCTTCGCGTTCGCCGCGTTGGCTGCGTTCCGGTCGCCCACCACAACACGCCTGTCCTGCAGAATCCCCTCGACACCGATGGCCTTGGGCAGATTCCGGGCTTTGTTCCCGATCCGCTTTTCGACGAGAACAAAATGCTGCTTCCGCAGAACGAGACGGCCGCCTTCTGGTTCACGGTGAAGCCCGGCAAGAACGCCAAGCCCGGCAAGTATGAGCTTGCGGTGAAGCTCCGCTGCGTCGACAAGGATGGCGCAGACATCGCGCGATCGCGCAAGTGCAAGCTCCTTGCGAAGCTCTACGACATCGAGATTGCGCCGCGCAGGGACTTCGACGTTACGCACTGGTTCTACAACGACTGCCTGATCACCTGGTACAAGACGAAGATGTTCGACGAGAAATACTGGGAGATTCTCCCGGCCTACGTCGAGGACATCGTCGCGCACGGGCAGAACGTCCTCTACGTGCCGCTTTTCACGCCGCCGCTCGACACCGACAAGCACCCTTCGCAACTCCTCGGGGTCAAGAAAGCCGCCAAGGGAAAGTATGTGTTTGACTGGACGGATGTCCGCCGCTACGTCAAGCTCGCAAAGAAGTGCGGAATCACCACATTCGAGTGGTGCCACCTCTTCGGGCAGTGGGGGTGCAAGCTGGCGCTCAAGATCTACGAAGGGCAGGGCGAGACCGGCAAGCTCCTTTGGCCCGCCGATACGCCCGCGACGTCCGACGTCTACCGCAAGTTCCTCGAACAGCTCCTTCCTGAGCTTGAGAAGTTCCTGCGCGAGGAGAAGATCCTCTCGAAGTCGCTTTTCCACATTTCCGACGAGCCCCACGGCGACGAAGCCAAGGCCAACTATCTTGCCGCGAAGAAGATGGTCGCCGCCATTGCCCCGTGGATGCGCTGCATCGACGCCGTTTCGCAGATTGAGTTCGGGCGCGAGAAGGTCATCGACGTGCCGGTGCCAAGCATCTCGACGGCGCTTGACTTCAACAAGGAGGGGATCGAGAGCTGGTGCTACTACTGCTGCGGGCCGCGCGGCGAATTCCTCAACCACCTGATGGACACGCCCCTCGCCAAGATCGCCATGCACGGCTTCCTCTTCTACCGCTGGCCTTTCAAGGGCTTCCTGCATTGGGGCCTCAACTACTGGAACGTCTGCCAGAGCCGCAACTTGCTCGACCCCTTCGTCTTCTCCGACGGCAAGGCCTGGCCTGGCTGGGCCTATGGCGACACCTTCCTCATCTATCCGGGCGAGAATGGGCCGATTGATTCCGTCCGCTGGGAAATCTTCGCCGAGGCAATGCAGGACTATGCGCTTCTCCAGACGATTGGCGTCGACCGCTACGACAAGCTGATCGCCGATGTGAAGTCGTTCTCAGACTTCCCGAAGGATGCCTCATGGCGCACCACCGTACGCGCCAAGCTCCTTCGCCAGGCAGCCAGAAAATAAGCCCTTGAAAAAACGGCGCCCAGAGCCTCTGTGGCGCATCCCGATATGAAACACGCGCCTTGAACCTTTCGGGTTTCAAGGCGCCTGCGTGTTGGTTGCCGGTTGTCCGGGAGGCTACACCCGGCCCTTCCAGGCGAGGATCATGCCGTCGCAGTCGAAGGTCGAGGCGATGAGCGCCGTCCTCACCCACATGCCGTTGCGCATCTGGCGCCAGTATTTGGCGCGCGGATCGGAGTCGCAGTCCGTCGAGATCTCGTCGCGGCGCGGGAGCGGGTGCATAAGGATGGAGTCGGGCCCGAGCAGGGCCAGCTCGTCCTTGCCGAACTTGAATCTCGACGTGTCGATTTTTGCGCTTTCACCTTTCTCCTTGTCCCACTCGTCCTGAATGCGCGTCATGTAGACGGCGTCGGCTTCGGGCAGGTATTTGCGCATGTCGTCCGTGACGACATACTCGTTGCCGCGGGCCTTGAGCATGTCGAGGATGTCTTGTCCGATTTGGAGCTGGTCAGGCGCGACGAAAACATGGCGGATGCCCTCGTAGTTGGTGAGGAGGTTGGAGAGCGAGCGCACGGTGCGGCCGCGCGCGAGGTCGCCGACGTACATGACGGTGCGGTTGCGGAGCCCGCCTTTTTTCTCGAAGGAGCGGTGGAGCGTGTAGATGTCGAGCAGCGCCTGCGTGGGGTGCTGGTCCTTGCCCGATCCCGCGTTGATGATCGGAATGGGGCGGTCCGATTTTGACAGGGCCCAGGCCATGTGCTCGGCAAGACCCTTCTCCTGCGTGCGCATGATGACGAGGTCGAAGTACGAGCTGAAGGTGCGGATCGAGTCTTCACGGCTTTCGCCCTTGAATTCGCTTGAGACCGCGGCGTCGCGGACTTCGCCCGTGCGGATGCCGAGAATTTGGCAGGCGCTGAGGAACGAGAGGAAGGTACGCGACGATGGCTGCGTGAAATAAATCATCGCTCGCTTGTGGGCGAGAAGCCCCTGGAGGAAGTCCATCCCGTCGTGGCTCTTGGCGATGAAGCGGATTTTCGTCGCGAGCTCGCAGATGCGGTCGAGCTCCCGGCGGCCGAATTGCTGCGCGAAGAGCGTGTGGTAGGGCATGCCGTCGGCCCGCGCGAGGCTGGCGACTTTCTGCGGCATTTCCTGCGCGCAGTACTCCTCCCATGAAAGGTCGTGCAGCATGCTCATTTTATCCAGCTTTCATCCTTGGGGTTGGCCTGGAACTTTTTCAGGCGGGCGATGTCGTCCTGCCGGATGGCTCCGGTTTCGGCGGCGGCCGCGCAGACGGCGTCGAAGTTGGAGAGCGAATGGTTCTCGACCTTGGCCTCGGCGAACTTGTCGAGCCCCGCCTTGAGCCCGTAGGTGAAGATCGACGCGACGCCGAGCACTTCCGCGCCGGCTTCGCGCAGGGCGTCGACGACCTCGATGCAGCTGCCGCCGGTCGAGATGAGATCCTCGACGACGACGACTTTCTGGCCGGGTTCGAGTTTGCCCTCGATGCGGTTTTGGCGGCCGTGGTCCTTGTTGCCGGAGCGCACGTACCCCATGGGCAGCCCCATGATGTGGCCGCAGATCGCGGCATGGGCGATGCCGGCGGTGGAGGTGCCCATGAGGACTTCGACCCCGGGGTAGAATTCGCGGATGAGTGCGACGAGCCCGTTCTCGACGTGCGTGCGCACGTCGGGCGCCGTGAGCGTGAGGCGGTTGTCGCAGTAGATCGGGCTGTGAATGCCGGAGGCCCATGTGAAGGGGTTGTCCGGGCGGAGGAAAACCGCGCCTATTGAGAGAAGGTCGCGGGCAATTTGCATGGTCGTGTCCATAGGTGCCTTTCGTTTGCGGGGTGGGGGTGTTCAACCGAGAAAATCGCGTTTGGCCTGGCGGTAGGCGGCGACGGGATCCGCCGCGCGGGTGATCGGGCGGCCCATGACGATGAGGTCGCAGCCGGCCGCGCGGGCGGCTGCGGGCGTCATCACGCGCTTCTGGTCGCCGAGGTCGCCTCCTTCAAAGCGAACTCCCGGCGTGACCGTGAGGAAGTCCGTGCCGCAGCGCGCCTTGACGGCCGCCGCCTCGTGCGGCGAGCACACGACGCCGTCGAGCCCGCTCCGGGCGGCGTTTTCGGCGTAGCCCATGACCGTCTCGGCCATGGGCGCGGAAATGAGAAGTTCGTCCCTGAGCATTTCGGGGCTCGTCGAGGTGAGTTGCGTGACGCCGATGAGGAGCGGGCGCGTGCCGTCGGGCCGCGCCAGGCCTTCGAGCGCCGCCTTCATCATCGCGGAACCTCCTCCGGCATGGAGGTTGACGATGTCGGCCCCGAGCCCGGAGAGCGTCGCCATCGCGCGTTTGACCGTGTTGGGGATGTCGTGGAGCTTGAGGTCGAGGAAGACATTGTGGCCACGCGCCTTGATTTCGCGGACGATTTGCGGGCCCTCCGCGTAGAAGAGCTCCATGCCGATCTTGACGAAGAGGCCCTTGCGTTCCTCGGGTGGGAAGAGGTCGAGGAAGGCGAGCGTTTCGCGTGCGCTCGGGAAGTCGAGCGCGATGATGACGTCTTTTTTCATTTGTGGGCGAGTCCTGTGAGTTGGGAGATTTTGGAGACGGAAAGCTTTTGGCAGACGCGCGGGAGGTCGTCGATGATTTTGCGGCAGGCGAGGGGGTCGACAAGGTTCGCCGCGCCGACCTCGACGGCCGTGGCACCTGCGAGCATCATCTCGCAGACGTCCTCCGCCGAGGAAACGCCGCCGCAGCCGACGATGGGAATCCTGACGGCTTCATAGACGTCCCACACCATGCGGAGGGCCACCGGGAAAATCGCCGGTCCCGAAAGCCCGCCCGTGCGGTTGGCGAGAATCGGTTTTTTCCGGAGGAGGTCGATGCGCATGCCGAGCAGCGTGTTGATGAGGCAGACGCCGTCGGCGCCCGCGTCTTCGCAGGCCTTGGCGACGGCGGCGATGTCCGCCACGTTGGGCGAAAGCTTCATGTAGACCGGCTTGCCCGCGACGGCCTTGCGCACGGTGCGCGTCACCTCGGCGGCGGTGTCCGGCGAGGAGCCGAAGTTCCTGCCGCCACAATGGAGGTTGGGACAGGAAATGTTTACCTCGAGGATGCCGATTTCGGGGCATTCGGCGAATTTCTCCGCATTCGCGGCGTATTCGTCGAGGGAGAAGCCACCGACGTTCGCGATGAGCGGCCCGTGGAAATGGTCGCGGAGCCAGGGGAGTTCCTCCGAGACGACGGCGTCGATGCCGGGATTCTGAAGCCCGACGGCGTTGAGCATCCCCGACGGCGTTTCGGCGATGCGCGGCTGCGGGTTGCCGAAGCGCGCCGCCGCAGTCGTTCCCTTGAGCGAAATCGAGCCGAGGATGTCGAGGTCGTACCAGCCCGCGAATTCACGGCCGAAGCCAAAGGTGCCGGAAGCGGGGATCACCGGGTTTTTGAGCGTGACGCCGGAGAGGCTGACGCCTAGGTCGACTGCGCCTACCATGCGATTTCCTCCTTTTTGAAAACGGGACCGTCGCAGCAGACGCGCGCCGGTCCGTGAACGGTCTGGATCGTGCAGCCCACGCAGGCGCCAAATCCGCAGCCCATGCGCGCCTCAAGGCTGAACTGGCCGCCGGAAACCGACGGCAAGGCGGCGACGGCTTTCAGCATGGGCATCGGCCCGCAGGCGTAGACGTAGGATGTCCCGGGCAATGCGCGGAGGACGTCCGTGACGAAGCCCTTTGTCCCCGAGGAGCCGTCCTCTGTCGCGAGGGCGACTTTGCAGCCGAGTGTGGCGAATTTGTCGGCGAGGAAAATTTCAGAGGCGTTTCGGAAGCCCAGCACCGCGACGGGGGGCTTCCCGGCGGCGGCCAGGCGGCGGGCGAGCCCGTAGAGTGGCGCGATGCCGATGCCCCCGCCGACAACGGCTGCGCCGCCCGGCTGCGCCGCGTCAAGGTCGAAGCCGTTGCCGAGGCCGGTGACGACCTGGAGCCCGGATCCAGGCGTGGAGAAGGCCGTGCGAAGCAGGCCTGTGCCGTGTCCGGCCTCCTTGATGAGGAGGGTGAGCGTATTCGCATCCCAGTCGCTGACTGAAATTGGCCGGCGCAAAAAAAATCCCGGGACGGAAATCTCGACGAATTGCCCGGGACGTGTGAAATCGGAAGTGTCGCCTTCCAAAACAAGTTCGTAGACGCTTTCTGTCAGCGTCCGCGAGGAGCGCACTGTAAATCGGGTATCCTTCATTTCAAAGCTTTCCCTTGACGTAGGAGATGTTCCCGCCGCACATGGCGAGGGCGATTTCGGCATCGACCTCCCAGCCTTCGAAGGGCGTGGCCTTGCCCTTCGACAGAAACTGGATCGGATCGATTTTCCCACGGTTGCCAGTGGCGACGGCCGTGAGATCGGCGCGGTCGCCGTCCGCGAAGGCGCAGGCCTTCAGGCCAAAGAGATGGTGCGGGCGGATCGCCAGCCGGTCGACAAGCGTTTCAAGAGCGATGACGCCGGTTTTCACGAGCCTGGTGTAGAGCACGGCGAAGGCCGTTTCAAGACCGACGACGCCGAAGGCGCTGCCCGCGAGTCCGCGGGCCTTTTCCTCGGCGGAATGTGGCGCGTGGTCGGTGGCGATGCAATCGACCGTGCCGTCCGCGAGCCCTTCGAGAAGTGCGTCGCGGTCTGCCGTCGAACGGATGGGCGGGTTCATCTTGAAGCGGCCCTCGTCCCGGAGGTCGGCGTCGGACATCACCAGGTAGTGCGGGCCGGTTTCACAGGAAACGGGAAGCCCTTCTTTTTTGGCGTCGCGGACAAGTTCGATGCTTTCCCTGGTCGACACGTGGCAGACGTGGTACTGGCATTTGGCGTCGCGGACAAGGTCGAGGTCGCGTTCGACCATTTTCCATTCGCTGGCAGACGATATTCCCGTGAAACCATGGGCCCTGGCCCATTCGCCGTCGTGGACGCAGCCGCCGCGGACGAGAAGCGAATTGACTTCGCAATGGGCGACGATTGGCTTGTCGAGCGCTTTCGCCGCCGTCATCGCGTCCCGCATGAGGGCGCCGTCCTGCACGCCGTGGCCGTCGTCCGAGAAGCCCGCCACAAACGGGGCGAGCGCGGCCATGTCGGAAAGTTCCTCGCCTTTCTCGCCCTTGGTGATCGCCCCGAAGGGGTGCACGTTGACGGTGGCGGAACGGTCGATGGCGTCAAGCTGGGGCCTGAGGTTTTCGAGGGCGTCGGGGACGGGGTTGAGGTTGGGCATCGTGAAGACGTCCGAATACCCGCCTGCCGCTGCGGCGGCGGAACCCGTCGCGACGGTCTCCTTGTACGAAAAACCGGGCTCGCGGAAGTGGACGTGCACGTCTGCGAAACCCGGAAGAAGAAGCATTCCCCCCAATGGAATGACTTTCGGGTCGAAGGATGCCGGGGGCCTGGAAACGATTTTTCCTGCGGAAACCGCGACGTCGGCGGTTTGGAACCGTCCCCCGGAAAAGACCCTTGCCCCAGAAAGCAGAAATTCTCCGTAGCCCATGGCCTGTGCCTGCGTTCCCCTGTTAGTTCTTGAACGAATGGATTGGCGCAGGAATGCGCCCTTTCCTCGAGATCATCCTGTCGCACGAAAATTCCGAGACTTTCATGACCGGCGCGTGGCCAAGAAGCCCGCCGAACTCCACCGTGTCGCCCACTTTCTTGCCGGCGACGGGGATGACGCGGATGGCGGTCGTCTTCTGGTTTACCATGCCGATGGCCGCTTCATCCGCGATGATTCCCGAGATCGTGGCGGCAGACGTGGCGCCGGGGATGGCGATCATGTCGAGCCCAACGGAGCAGACGCAGGTCATCGCCTCCAGCTTTTCGATCGTGAGGGCTCCGGCGTTAACCGCGTCGATCATGCCCTGGTCCTCCGAGACGGGGATGAAGGCGCCGGAAAGTCCGCCGACATACGAGGAGGCCATGACGCCGCCTTTTTTCACCTGGTCGTTGAGGAGGGCGAGCGCGGCGGTCGTGCCGGGGGCGCCTGGATGTTCGAGGCCGATTTCCTTGAGGATGTCCGCCACCGAGTCGCCGACGGCGGGGGTGGGGGCGAGGGAGAGGTCGACGATGCCGAAGGGGACGCCGAGGCGCTTCGAGGCCTCCTGGGCGACAAGCTGGCCCACGCGCGTGATTTTGAACGCGGTGCGTTTGATCGTTTCGCAAAGTGTCTCGAAGTCGGCGTCGCGGCAGCTCCTGAGCACATGGTTGACGACGCCGGGGCCGGAAACGCCCACGTTGATGACGGCGTCGCCTTCGGTCACGCCGTGGGAGGCGCCGGCCATGAAGGGGTTGTCGTCCGGCGCATTGCAGAGGGCCACGAGCTTGGCGCAGCCGAGGGAGTCGCGGTCTCTGGTGCGCTCGGCCGTCTGCTTGATGATTTCACCCATGAGGCGGACGGCGTCCATGTCGATGCCGGTCCGCGTTGAGCCGACGTTGACCGAGGAGCAGACGCATTCCGTCGAGGCCATGGCCTCGGGGATGGAGCGGATGAGAAGTTCGTCGGAAGGCGTCATGCCTTTTGAGACGATCGCCGAGAAGCCGCCGAGGAAGTTGACGCCGAGCTCCCGTGCGGCGCGGTCGAGCGTGGCGGCGATTTCAACGTAGTCTTCGGGCGACTTGCAGGCGGCCGCGCCGACAAGTGCGGCGGGGGTGATCGAGAGGCGCTTGTTGACGATGGGGATGCCGAATTCGCGCGACAGTTCCTCGCCTGTGCGGACGAGATCCCCGGCGTAGTGCATGAGTTTCGCGTGGATTTTGCGGCAGGTGACGTCGAGGTTGGTGTCGGCGCAGTCGAGGAGGCTGACGCCCATCGTGATCGTGCGGACGTCGAGGTTCTCCTGCTCGATCATCTTGTTGGTTTCGGCGACTTCGCTGATGTTGATCATTTTCGGAATCCCGTGGGGTGCCGCCGTTTAGACGCGGTGCATCTTGTCGAAAATCTCCTCGCGCTGGCAGCGCACCTGGACGCCGATGGATTTGCCGATTTCGTCGAGCTGGGAGACGATCTCGCCGAAAGGCTTGTCGGAGGCCTTGACGTCAACAACCATCATCATGTTGAAAAATTCCTGGACGATCGTCTGCGAAATGTCGAGAATGTTGATGTGGTTCTCCGCAAGGTAGGTGCAGACCTTGGCGATGATGCCGACGGTATCCTTGCCGACAACTGTGATCACTGCTTTGTTCATGCTGGAATGTGCCTTTGTTTATGCCATCTATTATACCATAGGGGTATGGCATGGTTTGTGCTTGATGGGTTTTGAAAGGGTTTATTCCATGAAAAAGACTGTTGTGACATTGGTTGCCGCGTTTGCCGCGGCGTCGGCGCTTGCGGTGCAGGTGTCGAAGGTGTTTTCCTCCAACATGGTGCTCCAGCGCGACCGGCCCGTTCCGGTCTGGGGGCTTGCCGAACCTGGCGAGGCGATTTCGGTTGATTTCGCCGGGCAGTCGCTCAAGACCGTCGCGGACGCCAAGGGCGAATGGTCCGTCACGCTGAAGCCGATGAAGGTTTCGCGCGAAGGCCGCGACATGGTGGTGGCCGGTTCAACTTCCAATGTGTTTGCCAACGTGCTCGTGGGCGACGTTTGGCTGTGCTCCGGGCAGTCCAACATGGAGATGTCGTTCTCCTGGGGCATCTACGATGGCGACAAGTTCAAGGCGGAGTCTGTGAACTTCCCCGAAATCCGGCACATGAAGATCCGCAGGGTCACGAAGTTCGTCCCCGAGCCTTTTGACGTTCCCGTGGAGTCGGCCTGGAACACGGCTTCCAATGTTTTCCAGGGCGTGACGGCGGCGGGGTACTTCTTCGCCCGGAAGATCGTGCAGGAGACGGGCGTGCCTGTCGGGCTTCTCAATGACAGCTGGAGCGGTTGCCGGATCGAACCGTTCATTTCGCCGGATGGATTCCGCGACGACGCGGAGCTCGCCGTCTACAAGGAGATGCTTGACCGGGTCGACCCCGCGACGGAGCTTGGCCGGAAGACGCTTTCGGACATTGTCGCCGAAACGCGCAAGTGGGCGGACGAGGCCGAGGCGTCGATTGCCGCCGGCAAGGCCCCGATGGCGCAGCCTCCTCGTCTCCCCGATTTGAATGGCATCACCGGGCAGTACAACTGGATGATCCACCCGCTGACGCGCTTCCCGATCAAGGGCGCGATCTGGTACCAGGGGTGCTCAAACGCCGGCGACGGCCTTGCCTACACGGCCAAGATGCGCGGTCTCATCAACGGCTGGCGCAAGGCGTGGGGGTATGACTTCCCGTTCTACTTTGTCCAGCTCGCCAGTTTCCAGGGGGCGACGCAGGATCCCGCGGGCGGAAATGGCTACGCCCCCATCCGCGAGGGCCAGCGCCGGGCGCTCCAGGTTCCGGGAACCGGCATGGCGGTCGCGATTGACGTCGGCAACGGCGGCGACATCCACCCCAAGGCCAAGCTTTTCGTGGGCGAACGCCTGGCCGCATGGGCGTTGGCGAAGGACTACGGCAAGAATGTCGTTCCCTCGGGCCCGCTTTTCAAGTCGCTGGAACTCGTCCCCGCAGGGCTTGACTCGGATCTTGCCGCAATCCGCGTGAAGTTCGACTACGTAGGCTCCGGCCTGATGGCGGGCAAGAAGGACTTTGGCAACAACGACCCCGTCGTGGAGGATGCCGAGGCGGGCGGCAAGCTCAAGGGCTTCGCCATCCGCGGGGCGGACGGCAAGTGGCACTGGGCCACGGCCGTGATCGAGGGCGGTTCGGTGCTGGTGTCGTCGCCCGACGCGCCGGAGCCTGACGCCGTCCGCTACGCCTATTCGGGCAATCCCATGGGCAACTGCAACCTCTACAACCGCGAGGGCCTGCCCGCGTCGCCGTTTGACGCTGAATTGCCCGAATAGTCATTCGGGCACCGAGACGTTTTTCATATTCCGAGAAGGCGCCTGATGTTGCCGCTGAACACCAGGCGCTTCTCGTCTTCCGAGATGAGCGTGTCGAGCGCGACGCCGCCGATGTACATTGCGGGGTTGCAGGTCGGGAAATCCGAGCCGAAGATGAAGCGCCCGGCCCCGAACTCGTCGATGGCGTGGCGGAGCATGCCGTGGCGGAAGATGCCGTAGCCGGAGAGGTCGAGATAGTAGTTGGCGCTTGTCGCCATGCGCTTCATGTGGCGCGTGAATTCGTTGTATTCGCCCGGATGCGCCGCGACGAAAACGGTGTCGGGGTGCTCAAGGACCATTTTGTCCATGGCGTCTTCGCCCATCGAGTGGAAGCTCACGACAATGCCGTGGCGCGTCGCCTCGTCGAGAATCGCCGAGAACCCGGCGCAGGAATAGTCTTCCCAGCCTTGGCAATAGGGGACGAGCTCCCCGATGAGTTTCACGCCTTCTTTTTCCATCCGTTCGATTTCGCGGCAGGATTCGTCGACATAGCCGGGGTGGACGTGGTAGCCGGGGACGTAGAAGCCGTCGTACATGTCGCGGAGGCGGAGCGCGTCGTCGTTCATCCGGCGCACGTCCGCCCATGATTCGCAGGGCCGGTCGATGACGGAGCCGCAGATTTTCGAGATGCCGAGTCCGCGGAGGAAGGCGACGGTCTTTTCGGCGCCCATGTCGCAGAAGGCGGTGTGGCTGCAGATGTTTTCGCGGTCGGTGAGGAAGGGGTGCGTGTGGAAGTCGATGATTTCGTAGTCCATGGAGGTTCTCCGCTTGGTGGTTGGTGAAAGTTCGCCCTGCGTCAATCGAGGCCGAGGAAGCGTTCCGCGTTGAGGTGGAGGATGGCTTCGCGCTCGCCCTCCGTGAGGCC
This sequence comes from Kiritimatiellia bacterium, assembly GCA_045627605.1. Classification (GTDB taxonomy): domain Bacteria; phylum Verrucomicrobiota; class Kiritimatiellia; order RFP12; family JAAYLN01; genus RGIG5952. The sequence continues at coordinate 108,348 of JAZQOA010000139.1, forward strand.
GAGGCGCATGAATCTTTCCATTTCGCCTTCGTGGTCCCACATCGGGAAGTCGCTGCCGAACATGAATTTCTCCACGCCGGCTTTCCTGATCATCTCCGTTGCCTCTTGCGGGTCGAGGGCGAAGAGCGAGCTTGACGTGTCGAACATGATGGGGAGGGCATATAGCTCGCGGGCGGCGTCTTTCCATTCGGTGTAGCCGCCGAAATGCGCCGCGACGATCCTGAGCCTGGGGTAGCGCCGGGAGATTTCGGCGATTTTCGCCGGGTTTGAGAAGAGGTAGCGCTTGTCGCCGGCGTGGAAAAGGATGGGAAGCCTGTCCGCGACGGCGCGGTACATCGGGTCGAGTTTCGGGTCGTTGATCGAGAAGCGTTGGAAGTCGGGGTGGAGCTTGATGCCGCGCAAGCCGTTCGCAACCATGAAGTCGAGCTCGGCGTCGAAGTCCTCCATGTCGGGGTGGAGCGTGCCGAAGCCGATGAAAAGCCCCGGCCGAGCCGCGCATTCCCTGATGATGTTGGCGTTGATGGCGCGGACCTGAAGCGGGGAGGTGGCGGCGGAGTGGACGATGTAGCGCGTCACGCCGATTTTCGATCCCGAGGCCACAAGGGCGTCGGCGGTTCCCGTGCCGCGCATCGGGGAGTCGTAGAAGTCGCCAATGGCCGCAACGGCCTTTGATGCGATTTTCTCCGGGTAGATGTGGGCGTGCGCGTCTATGATCGGGCAGTTCGGGAGGTTCATTCGCAATCCTTTCCCAAGGGCGTGAGCGTAAACGCGGCGGGGGCGAGACCCTCGGCGGCCGCCTGGAGGACGATGCGCCCCGGCCCGGTGCGTCGCAAAATCACGACCGCCTTGCCGAAATACAGTTCGTGGCGCTTTTCCGAGAACGCCCGGTAGGAACGCGGGTCGCCGTTTCCGCAGGCGGCGATTTCCCCCGCGCCGGAGACTTCGAACGAGACGAGACGTGTGGCGAACGGATCGCGTACGCCCTGCGCGTCCACGGCGTCGACCTGGACGAAGACGAGTTCGTCCGCCAGGTTCGTGTAGGGATCGGCCGCGAGGCGAAGGGCCACGGGCATCCCCGCCGTCTTCACAGACGCCTCGCCGATGCGTTCGCCGTTCTTGTAGGCGACGACCGTCAGTTCTCCGGGTTCCCAGGCGACATCGCACCATCTCAGACGGTATTTGTCGCAGATCCTGTAGTAGGGGTTGTCGCGGAAGTCGTCGCGCGGGGTGTTGTCCGCGATATCGTGGTCGACGGAAAAATCAACGTCCGCGAGCTTGCGGCGACGGCCCAGCGACTTGCCGTTGAGGAAGAGTTCGGCCTCGTCGCCGTCGGTGTAGGCGTAGACCGGGACGACCTGTCCCGGCGCCCAGTTCCAGTGCGGGAGGATGTGGACGGTGCGGGCGGTCTCGTTCCAGTACGAACGGAAGAGGAAGAAGCGGTCCTTGGGGACGCCCGACAAGTCAACTGCGCCGTAGTAGGAGCTGCGGGCCATTTCACGTTCGGGTATGTCCACGCCCTTGAGGTAGGCGGGCCAGCCAATCGAGTAATAAGGCGAGGGTTCGCCCAGGTAGTCGATGCCCGTCCAGGTGAACTCGCCGGCAACGAACCGGTCTTTCTCCATGCGGTGGAATTCGACGTCGGGAATGTCGCTGTACCAGGCTGCCACGTGGTCGTAGCCCGATGTTTTGCGCACGTCGACCGCGTAGTCGGTGCGGTAGGCGGCGGGCGGGTTGCGGTAGTAGCCGAAGTCGCTGAAGGAACTGCCCGACTCCGTATAGACGATAGGCTTGTCCGGTGCGAGACGCTTCATCGGCATATAGCGCCGGGCGTAGTTCCAGCCCGTGACGTCGAGGTCGAGGAAGCAGTCGCAGGTCTCCTTTTGCCAGGCGCCGATGCCGACCGCGCGGGTGGCGTCTTCGGCGAGGATTGCCTCGCGGTAGGCGCGGCAGCGTTCGCGCGTGACGCCCGTTGGAAAGGCGTCGTCCGCCGGGCCGATTTCGTTGCCGATCGACCATGCGACGACGGACGGGTGGTTTCTGTCGCGGCGGACGAATGCCTTCAGGTTGCGCGTCACGAATTCGTCGAGCCCGTCGGCACCCTCCGCGCGCAGGGCCGAGCCATCCCATTTGTCGAAGCACTCGTCCCAGACGACGAAGCCCATTTCGTCGCAAAGGTCGAGAAATTCCGGCGCGACGGCGTTGTGCGAGGTTCGGATGGCGTTGGCGCCCATGTCCTTCATGATCTTCAAATGGCGCGCCGCGGCGGCCCTGGTGAAGGCCATGCCGAGAAGTCCGAGGTCGGAGTGGAGGCACACGCCCTTCAACTGGAGGCGGCGTCCGTTGAGGTGGAAGCCGTCGTCGGCGGTGAAACGCGCGGTGCGGATGCCGTACCTGAACTTTTCGCCGAGAATCTCGACTTCGTGGAGAAAGGGCGATTCGGGTGACCAGAGTTTGGGATGCGCGATGTCGAACGAAAATGAAATCTTGCCCTTCGCGGGGGTCTCGTACGAAACCAACACCGTTGCGCATTCGGGCGTAACGACGGGTGTCGTGATCGCGAGCGAATTTGGCACGACGTGCTCGGCGGGGAGCACCTTGAGCCTGAGCGGACGGAAGAGCCCGCCCCCGCAATAGAAGCGCGAGTAGCCTTTCGTCGTGTCGCACGTGACGGCGACGTCGTTGCGGCCGGGGCGGAGCTTGTCCGTGACGTCGAGCGTGACGCCCATGTAGCCGTAGTCCCAGCCTCCGGCGTCCGCGCCGTTGAGAAAGACGCGCGGGCTCGACAGGGCGCCTTCAAGCTCGAGGTAGGCCCGTCCGCCCAGGCGCAGCGTTTCAATGGCGTCGGCGCCCAGGTCGAAGGTCCTGCGGTACTCGCCCTTGCCGCGCCAGGGCAACTTCCCGCTCTGCCCCTCTCCTTCGGGGTCGAAAGGCCCGGCGATCGCCCAGTCGTGGGGGACGCGCACCTTTGTCCAGCCGGCGGCGTCCTCGCGTCGGAAGTCCCAGATGCCTGCAAGCTCAATTGTCGTTTTCATGGTTGGAGTCGAATTTGTTTTTTCCGGTTAGCGCGTCGGACTTCGCCTTCTGGAGCTTGATGCCCAGGCCGACGAGATCCTGCGCCGGTTTCACGAAGCTGTGTGCGCCGTCGCGGCATCCGATGAGCCCCATGGCCTTTTCGTATTGCCCGCGGGCGGACTCAAGCGACTTGCCGAGATCCTCCATCGCGTTGACGCATTGGTCGGCGCGGGCGAGGAGCAGCTCCGCCTTCGCGATGATTTCCGCGTGGTTCCTTTCCGCGGAGTCCTGCTGCCAGGCGAGTGAAACGATGCGGAGGTAGGCGAGGAGCGTCAGCGGCGTCACGATCGCGACGCCGAGGTTATAGGCGTATTCGCCGAGCGCCGGGTCTTCGGCCATGGCGGCGGCGTGCGCCGCTTCGCTCGGGACGAACATGGCGACGACGTTGAGGTAGGTTTTCCCGGGGTGGGCCTTGCGGAGCTTTTCGACATAGTTCTTCGCGGACAGTTCGCGAATGTGCTTTTTGACGCTTTCGAGGTGCGCGGCGAGATGCTTTCTGCGGGTAGCCTCGTCCGTCGCGTTGCAGGCGGCGAGAAAGTCCGTGACGCTGGCCTTGCTGTCGATGACGAGGATGCGTCCCGCAGGGTCTGTGACCTCGGAGTCGGGGATGCCCGTTTCGCGGGTTCCTTCCTGGAGTACGTAGTCGATCCCCTTGCGGAGGCCGCTTGCCTTGAAAACGCTGCTGAGCATGGCCTCGCCCCAGAGACCCTGCCGCTTCGTGCTGCCCGAAAGGGCGGCTTCGAGTCCTTCGGCTTTGCGGCCGAGCCTTTCCGCCGAGTCGCGGACGCCGCTGATTTGCATTTGCATTGCGTCGCCGACCTGCCGGGTTGATTGGACGGCCGCGTTTGCCGCCGTGCGGAGATCGTCCATGGACCGAAGCAATTCGGCGCGCAGGTTGTCCGCGATGATGGCGACTTCGTTTCGGTTCTGGTCCGAGAGTTCGCGGGTCTTGTCCGCCAGCTCGCTGGAGGCCAGCGCCGCGAACTGCGCGCGCAGCGCCTCGATGGACTCGCGGGTGGCGCGGTCGCGCTCCCGCGCAATCCGGGCGTTCATGACGAACGCGACGACGGCGGCGGCGGTCACGAGGCACAGCGCGCATGAAAGGACGATGATGATGGCCATGGAAGTCATACCTAAGTCGTCTCGCTCGTCGAGCGGGAGTAGGGCGGAACTATCCGCCGTGCGCCAAATGACGCGACAGGACTTCAGCAGCGGACGATGTGAACCGTTTTGCCGTCCTGCGCGATGTCTTCGGACGAAATCTTGTCCTCCCATGGCTTCGTGAGGTCGGAGTCGGCGACGACAAGCCAGCCCTCGGTCTGCCCAAGTCGGTCCATGTAGCGGAGAATCTGCTCGCGGGCCTTCTCGTGCGACTTCTCGTAAAGTGCCGCCGTCTTCACCTCGACGGCGTACACCGTCCCGCGAAAATGGACGCCGAGATCAAGCCGCCCGCTGCCGAGCGCCATCTCGCGGACGATCTGCCCGCCTCCGTTGATCACGCGCTGGAGGAACGCCTGCAGCACGAGGTGCGGATACGCCTCGCGGTACTGGAACGGCACCGCGTTCGCGTCGGCGTTCTCGCGCCAGAACTGCTGGAAAGCCGCCATGAGAGCGTTCATGTCGAGCCCGTCTTCGCGCACCCACGGGTTCTCGGGACGCTTCACCAGGATCACGTCCTGCGTCATGCGCGTCATGTAGCGGACAATTGTCTCCGAATAGATCGGGTTCGCCGGCGAGAGGACGCCCGCCGTCTTCTTGAGGAGCCCCAGGTCGAGGCAGTAGCTGACGCCATCCTCGGTGCCGTCGGCCGACAGCATCCCGCCCAGCATCACGGGCTCGACGACGCGCCGAACACGCGGCTCCTCCAGCTTCTCCATCATCGAATCGAGATGCGTGCCCTGCTCCCGGATGATCTTCTCCTTCGCCTCGTCCATGTCCGCCGCGGTAATCGGCTGCGAATAGTCTTCATGGTGGATTTTCTCCACGCACCAGCGCGCGAGCGCGTTGACGAGATACGGCTGGCCGCCCGACAGGCGATACGCCTCGGCGAGCGCGCCCTCCTCGAAGACCTGCCCCGTCTCGGCCGTGTGCTGCGCGTAGAGCGCGCGCATCTCCTCCTCGGAAAAGAGACGCATTGTCAGCACAGAGGTAATCACGTTGAAGGGACTCGCCTGGCCGACGGACTCCCCGTCGGGACGGATCCTCATCTTGTAGTCCTTGATGTTCCTGAGTCCTGCCAATGCAATCGACGCCGGGAACGGTATCTCCTCGCGGTTGGCGTAGCCGTTGCGGAGCTGCCGCAGGAATGCGACGAGCGGATCGAAGCACATGCAGTCCGCCTCGTCGAAGAAGAGGACAAGCGGCTTGCCGCATTTCACCGCAATCGCCGACAGGAAAGTCATCACGCCCTTTGCCGCGTCGTCGGACGGAGAGGACGCCTTGCGCATTGCGTCAAATTCATCGGCGAACGCCGCCAACGCTGGCACGATGCGCATGGCCTCGCAGATGAGCGAGATGGCCATCGGCATCGCCGACTCGACTTTCGTCACGTTCTGCAGCGCCTCCAGCGAGCAGTACATCGCCACGCGCTCGCCGGAGCCGTTGATGTCGCGGACGAGTTGCTTCAGGGCCGTCGTCTTGCCGCTCTGGCGCGGCGCATGGAGGACGAAATAGAGTTCTCGGCGGACAAACCCCATGACCTCCGGCAGCCGTTCGGTCGCCGGCAGCATGTAATGTTTGGCCGCCACGCACGGCCCCGCGATGTTGAAGAAGCGCTCCATGGCGAATATTATACCACAAACCGCTCCGGCCTGGCCTGGCGACCGGCATGAAAGGGGAAGCCCGTTGGACGGACAAGCGCCATCAGCTTTAAAAAACCGCGGCTATCCCTTAAGGCTCGCCAGAGGGACGAGACGGACAAGCGGTTCCACGAGGTCGCGCTCGGAGGCGATCACGTCTTCGATGTCCTTGTAGGCCTGCGGTGCTTCGGAGAGGTCGAGCTTGCCCTTGGCCTTCCCAAAACCCTTGTACTTGTGCCAGCGTTCGCAGACGATCCCGTCCATCGCCTGGTCGCATTCCTCGACCGTGAGGTTGCTCGAAGCCGCGATACGGCTCATCTTCCGTCCCGCGCCATGCGAACAGCTCATGAACGACATCGGGTTGCCCAGGCCGCGCACAATGTACGAGGCCGTCCCCATCGAGCCGGGAATAATCCCGATTTCATCGGGCTTCGCCGAGGTTGCGCCCTTGCGGTGGACGCAGACCTTCTTGCCGAAATGCTCCTCGAAGGCCGCGTAGTTGTGGTGGATGTCGATGGTGCGGATGAAGTTGACCTCCGGCACGAACTCGGCCAGAGTCTCCTTCATCGCCTCCATCATGCGCCGGCGGTTTTCCTTCGCGTAACGCAGGGCGAAGAGCATGTCCGTGAAGTAATGGTGCCCGTCGGCTTCCTCAATCGGCAGAAATGCCAGGTCCTTGTCGGGCAGCGGCACGCGGAAGCGTGTGCACAGGCGCTCGGCAATCCGGTGGTAGTGCTCTTCGATGCGCTTGCCGAGATTCCGCGACCCGGAATGAATCATCAGCCAGACCTTGGAGCCGCCTTCCGGGTCGCCCGCCGCTTCCAGCGCCGTCGTCTTCTGCAGCTCGATGAAATGGTTGCCGCCGCCCAGCGTCCCCAGGTTTTTGCGGTCGAGCTTCGACGGCCACAGATCGGAACGCATCCCGTTGTTCGCGGTGTATTCCTCAAATCCATCCCAGTTCTGCGTTTCGGCATGCGACTCGCCTTCGCCGACGGGAATCCGCGTCTTCAGCTTTTCCTGAAAGGCGCGGCGGAAGGACATCTCCGCGAAACGCTCCGCCGGAATGTCCGTCTCGGTCGCGATCATCCCGCAGCCGATGTCGACGCCGACTGCCGCCGGAATCACCGCGTTCTCCGCCGCAATGACCCCGCCGATCGGCATGCCGTATCCCTGATGCGCGTCCGGCATCAGCGCCACATGACCGACCAGCGCCGGATGATGCGCCAGGTTGACGGCCTGCTTCACCGCGCCCTCTTCACAGTTCTCGCACCAGCTCTTCACGGGGATTGAATACCCCTCCTCGAACTTCTCCCACTTCATGTTGTTTCTCCTTGCTAATTGTAAAACTTCCCAATCACATCCTGGTTCGTCTTGTAATGCTGCGTTTCCTTCTGCAGGACGAGCTTCCAGTTTAGGCCATCCTCGTCGTTATATCCGGAAAAGAGACTGAGCGGCACGAGCAGCTGGTCCGCCAAATGCTTTTCGCAGGCCTTGCCCGCCGACAGAAATTCGCGGACATTTGAAACGACCTCGTTTCCAACGGCCCGACGCGACCTGGCGTAGGTCCCGATGCCTGAAAAGACCACAGAGCCCTTCTCGTAGTCAAGCTGCGCGTAGCAGTAGTTGCCCGGGCCGGATGACGCGACTTCGCGCACCTCCGGCTTCAGCTTGAGGTTCGCCAGTTTGTTGGCGATGATGTAGACCTCGTCCTCGGCGATCGGGACGGGCAAATTCGACACAACGCCGACGGCCTTTCCGCCTTTGTAGGCCCCGAGATCCGTCAGTTCAAAGCGACGGCCCATCAACGCCGGGTCGAAGGGCTGGATTTTCAGCCGGATGACTCCGCCAGCAGCAGGGTAAAAGCCGTAGCTCGCCAGTTCGGCCTCGACATGCGCCCCCATCCGGTGGAGTTGCGGCAGATAGGTCTCGGTAAAAAACTCCCAGACGGGTGCGTAGGGCACATGCGTGCCGCCGGTAATCGTGACCGTCGAAAGACCATCCGCTTTCAGCAAAACGGGAATCACCGTCTGCGCGACGAGGATGACGCTTCCCGCGGTTCCGACATCAAAGCGGTAGTCCCCGCCTTTGATTGCGCCCGGTACGAACTCGAGTTCCGTCGACCCGGCATCCGCACCGGAAATCTTTGCCGAGCAAATTTGGGCAACGGCCTTCACGCAGGTCAGATGCTGGTGCTTCAGTCCCGGCGTTGAACGCTTTGCACGGATCTTTTCGATCTTCAGTTCCGTGCCGTAAATCGCGCTCAGCGACAGCGAAGTCCGTAGCATCTGGCCGCCACCTTCGCCCTGCGATCCGTCTATGACAACATAATCCTTCATTTCAAATCCGTTCCGTTTAAAAATTCCCCGGGCGGGGCCCTCTCTGCGGCCCGTTGCCGCATCCCGCCCCGCCCGGGGCGAAAAGTCCGATCAGGAACGCGAATAAGGTTTAAAGATTCAGGCTTGCGATTTACGGGCTAAGCTCTTAACCGTTAAGGTTTTTGGCGATAACGCCCGGTCTCAATGCCGTTTTCTTTAGGCGGGAAGGCGAACCTTCCCGCAGGGTGCGTCCCTTAATCAGGCTTTTCCGTTTAATCGTCCATTTCGATTTCCACCTTCGTCGATGCGTTAAATTCATCGAGGGCGTCCTGCAGTTCGTCAGCCCGCTTCTGAAGCTTCTTAAGTTCTTCGAGAAGATCGGCCTTCTTGATGACCGCGTCATACTCTTCGGTCACAATGCCGCCGTAATTGGCCTGCTTAAAGACACCCTCACGCGTCTCAAGACCGTTCAACCAGGCGATCTCGGCCTTCATCTCGTCGAGTTCCACGATTTTTGCGACAATCGGCTTGTTCGCGGCGGCGATGGCGGCTTTCACATCCACAAGCCGCTGCTTAAGAACTTTCGCCACCTCGAACGACGCCTGGACGTCGATACCGCGCGGCACATTCTTTTCGCGGGAATTCTCCTTCCCGATCAGCGCACGAATCTGGGCCAGACGGCCGGCGAGACGGTTCTTTTCTTTCAAGGCCCTTGCGATGGTGACGTTCTTTTTCATTGCTTTTTCTCCTTGCGTAATATTTAGCAGATGATGTGCCAAGGTTTGTGCGCTATTTTTACATGTTGTTGAGTTTCAGCGTAATGTAGCTTGAAAATTATTTTTTTAAAAAGTTTAGGCTCTATTTGTGGTATAAAAAATTATAGTTTGATATAATTTGATATATGAAAACCGTGGCAGTTTCAATCTTCGGAAACGTTTTGGACATGCGAGGAGGAAGAAAGGCGTCGAGATGGGATGTCTGGCGTCCCAATGTCGGGCTCGTCCAGCAGGACGACCTGCGCATCGACGAGCTTCATCTCGTTTGCGCCCCGATGCACGGGCGGTTGGTCGAGCAATTGAAGGCCGACATCGGACAGGTTTCGCCTGAGACAACCGTTGCCATTGACTTCATCGACCTGAAAGACCCCTGGGATTTCGAAGAAGTTTACGGCAAGTTCTACGACTATGCGCAGGGAAAGTGCTTCCACGAGGAGCAGACGCAATACTACGTCCACATCACGACGGGGTCGCACGTCGAGCAGATCTGCCTCTTTCTGCTCGCCGAGTCGCGGCACCTGCCGGGGAAGCTCCTGCAGACGTCGCCTGGCAGGGGGCGCGCCCAGGGCGATCCCAGGGGGACGGTCGGCGTCATCGACCTGGATCTTTCGCGCTACGACAAGCTGGCCGAGCGCTTCGAGGTGAGGCGCAGGGGCGACTTGTCGTTCCTGAAGTGCGGCATCGAGACGCGGAACGCCGCGTTCAACAAGCTGATAGAGACGATCGAGCGCGTGGCGACACGGTCTTCGGCCCCCATTCTCCTCACGGGCGAGACGGGCGTCGGCAAAAGCATGCTCGCCCGGCAAATCTACCTGCTGAAGAAACAGACGGGGAAAGTCAAGGGAAAATTCGTCGCCGTGAACTGCGCCACGCTCGACGGCGACACGGCGAAGTCGGCGCTTTTCGGCCATGCCAGGGGGGCGTTCACCGGCGCGGCGGCTGCGCACGACGGCTTCCTCAAGGAGGCTGACGGCGGCATCTTGTTCCTGGATGAAGTCGGGGAACTGCCGACCGAGGCGCAGGCCATGCTCCTCAAGGCCATCGAGGAGAAGATGTTCCGTCCGTTGGGCGCGGCCGGCGACGAGCATAGCGACTTCCAGCTCATTTGCGGCACCAACCGCGATCTTGGCCTTGAAGTTGAAAGGGGAAGGTTTCGCGCCGACTTGCTCGCCCGCATCGACCTCTGGAGCTTCCGTTTGCCCGGGCTTGCCGAGCGGCGCGAAGACATCGAGCCAAATCTCGACTACGAGCTGGCCGGTTTCGCGCAGCGCACGGGGAGGTTCGTCTCCTTCAACAAGGAGGCGCGCGAGAAGTTCCTGGGCTTTGCGCTTGCGCCGGAGACCCGCTGGCCCGGCAATTTCCGCGACCTTGACGCCATGGTCATGCGGATGGCGACGCTTGCCGATGGCGGACGCATCACGGCAGATCTCGTCGGGGAGGAAATCGTGCGCGGCGCCCGTCGTTGCGCCGCCTCGCGGCAGACGGCCTACCGGAAGGGCGTCGACTTGGCGGATCTTCTGGGCGCCGATTGCGGGAGCCGCTACGACTCGTTTGAGTTGGCTCAGCTTTCGCATGTCGTTGCCGTCTGCCGGGAGTCTGGCTCGGCGGCGTCCGCAGCGAAAAAGCTCTATGCCGTGTCGCGCCTCGGCAAAAAATCGTCGAACGATTCCGACCGCCTGCTGAAATACCTCGCCCGTTTCGGACTGAAGTTTGGAGATGTCGCCGCGAAGTGAGGTGTTTTTGCGCCTCCGCAATGGTATAATTAAGAATAGTGCAACGGCGGATGCGTCCGCCACCAACAGCAGGAGTTTGAAATGATTCTTCCGTCAATTGGCGATTCCAGTGAAAAACCGCTCGACAGGCTTGTTGAAGATGGCGGCTTCACCTCGATCTTCCGCACGATCGGGTGCGTTGGCGACAGCCTTTCCTCCGGCGAGTTCCAGCTCATGGGCGATGATGGCAAATGGCGCTACCACGACAAGTTCGACTACTCGTGGGGGCAGTTCATCGCCCGCACGACCGGCGCGAAGGTCTACAACTTCTCGTCGGGCGGCATGACAGCCAAGTGGTACATTCCCTTCGCCGAGGAGATGGGCTATTGGGATGCCGCGAAGAAATGCCAGGCCTACATCATCGCGCTCGGCGTCAACGACCTTTGCAACTGCCGCCAGGAGCCGGGCTCCGTCGCGGACGTCGACATTGAAAACCCGGACAACAACCCCGACACTTTCGCGGGGCATTACGCGGAGATCATCGCCCGCTACCGCAGGATCCAGAAGGATCCCTTTTTCTTCCTCATGACGATGCCCAGGAGCTATCCGCACGACGAGGTCAAGGCTGGCTACCAGAAGATCCACCATGACCTCTTGCACGACTTCGCCAAGATCGTGCCCCGCGCCTATCTCATCGACTTCTACGAGTACGCGCCGGAATACGACGACGCCTTCAAGGCGGCCTACTACCTCAACGGCCATATGACGCCCTGCGGCTACGCGCTGACGGCAAAGATGGTCATGAGCTACATCGACTACATCGTCCGCCACGACATCCACGCCTTCGACCTTGTCGGCATGATGGACAGGTAGACACCATGAAAAACGGAGGATTGCAGACGGCCGCGGCCGTGTTCGCCGCCGGTTGCGCGCTGGGCGGGACGGGGTGGCGGACGACAGGCTTTGCCCAAGTCGCCGGCGACCGGGTGGTCGTTGAAGTCCCCGCCGGAAAAGAATCCGCTGGCGGCATGGCGATGGCGGAGTTTGACGTCGGGCAGTATGCGGATGGTTTCGTGGCGGAAATCCGCTGTCGCGGCGAAAACATCTCCAAGACCCCGCTGTCCTGGCACGGGCTGAAATTCATGTTCAAGTACGACGACGCGGGAGGCGTCACGCACTGGCCGCAGGCGGTGAAGCGCGAGGGGTCCTTCGACTGGTGTACGCTCACGCTGTGCGCCGGCGGGCCCGGTTTCTCGGCGAAAGGCGGGCGAGGCCTGCTGGTGCTCGGGCTCCAGGCGGCAAGCGGCTCCGTGGAGTTTGACCTGTCCTCTCTCAAGATCCGCCCGGCGCGGCCCCTTTGGCCCGTTGCCAACGGCGAGTTCCGCGTGAAATACCCCGCGCATTTCCCGGTGTTGGGACGCGGGCGCGGCGTGATGCTTCCCGGCGGACTTTGCAAGGAGGAGGACTTCGCCCTCCTGAAGGAATGGGGCGCCACGCTGGGGCGCTACCAGATGATCCGAGGATGGGGCCTCGACGACACCGACCGCGATCTCGCCGACTACGACAAGTGGCTTGACGGCAAGCTCGACCACCTGGAGCGCGTCGTCCTGCCGCTGGCCGCGAAATACGGGGTGATGATCGTCGTCGACCTCCACGTCCCGCCCGGGGGGCGCCACGGCGGCGAGATGAACATGTTCCACGAGCGCGAGTACGCCGACCATTTCGTCGCGTGCTGGCGGCGTATCGCGGGCCGTTTCAAGGGCCGCCCCGAAATCTACGGATACGACCTCGTCAACGAGCCGCAGCAGCAGTTCGAAGCCCTTCCCGAATGCGACTACTGGACCCTGCAGCGGCGCGCCGCCGAGGCCGTGCGTGAAGTCGATCCCGACGCCACCGTCGTCATTGAGTCCAACGGCTGGGATTGCGCGGGGACCTTTTCCTACTTGTCTCCGCTCGCGATGGACAACGTGGTCTACGAGTTCCACATGTACTGGCCGATGGAATTCACGCACCAGGGCGTGGGCGGAGGCGCAGCCAACTGGAAGAAGGCGAAGTACCCAGACCCCGCCAGAGGGTGGGACAAGGAAGGCCTGCGCAAGGCCCTCGCACCCGTCGTGGCTTTCCAGCGCAAACACGGGGCGCGCATTTACGCGGGGGAGTTTTCCGCAGTTGCCTGGGCGGAGGGTGCCGGCGCCTACATCGCCGATTGCATCTCGCTTTTCGAGGAATACGGTTTTGACTGGACGTACCATGCGTTCCGGGAATGGCAGGGGTGGAGCGTCGAGCACGAATGCGACGGCCCAGGAGAAAAATTCCGCCCGTCGAAGGAAAACGACCGCCAGCAGGCGTTGCGCGAGGGGTTGGCTCTGTCGCGCGGGCAAGGCGGAGGCAAGGAGAGTGAAAATGGGCGCGAAAACGGTCTTTGACATCACGGAATTCGGCGCGGTCGGCGATGGTTCGGCTGATTCGACCGCGGCCATCCAGAAGGCGCTTGACGCGGCCGCCGCCTGCCGCGGGACTGTTGTCGTGCCGCCCGGGACGTATCTTTCGGGAATGCTGAGGCTCGGCGCCGGCGTGAGTCTCGAAGGGCATTCCGCCTGGAGTTTCCGTTCTTTCGGGGCGTCGACCATTGTCCTGGCCGATCCGAAAGCCGCCTGTCTGCTCGACATCACGGGGGCGTTTGGATGCTCCATCCGGGGGATGAGCCTCGATGGCGGGAAGCTGGGCGAGGGAATCCACGGCGTCCGGCTCCAGTGGCCCGAATACAACGGCGGCGGGGAGGAGGACACCCCGACCATCGACGACTGCCGCATCGGGCGCTTCACGGGCGACGGCCTCCACTATGGGCACGTGTGGTGCTTTTCCGTCCGCCATAGCATGATCTGCTCCAATGGCGGCGCCGGGCTCTTCATCGACGGCTGGGACGGCTTCGTCATCGACAATTGGTTCTCGGGCAACCGGGGTTGCGGCATGGCCGGCGGCGCCTGCTGCGCCTCCGTAACCGCGACGGGCAACCGCATCGAATGGAACGGCGTGGCCGGTGTTTCGATGCCCAATGTGAACTGCTGCAATTTCACCGGGAACTACTTCGACCGTTCGTTCGGGCCGGGACTCGTCCTTGGCGGCGCGGGGCGGGCGAGTGCCGTCTCCGTCTCGGGCAACGTCTTCTACCGCTCCGGCAAGCCCATGGAACGGCCTTTCGCCGAAAAATGGGACAGTTCGCACGTCAGGCTCACCAACGCCGAGGACATTGCCGTCACGGGCAACACCTTCAGGATCGGGCGCGATGACGGCGGCAAGGGCGTGTGGAGCCCGGAATACGTCGCCGTGCTCAAGGATTGCGAGAAATGCGTTTTCTCGGCCAATACCTGGAACAGGGGCGGCCTTGCGGACGGCATTGTCCTGCTTGGGCGAAACGACGATGTCGCCATGGACGGCAACGTTGGCGCAACGGCCACTCCCGCGCCGTGACGGATTGTTTTTCTTTGTTTGTTTTGCCGATAAAGGCATGTGAGGTTAAGAATGATGAAATTTGAATTCCTTGAACCAGGTGCGATCCGTCTCGTGGGGTTGCCCGACTATTACGCGCGGTGGACGATCAGGAAGCAGCTCCTCGACCGCGACGCCTGGCGCCATTTCGTCGAAGTGTATCGGACCGCGGCCGATGTCGCGGACCAGGGCTGGCGCGGCGAATACTGGGGGAAGATGATGCGCGGGGCGTGCCTGATGCAAGCCTATTCGGGCGACGACGACTTGTACGAAGTCCTGGAGGAAGCCGTCCGGGGCCTTCTTGACGCACAGGACGCGGACGGGCGTTTTTCCACCTACGATAAGGCGACGGAGTTTTCGGGCTGGGATATGTGGTGCCGCAAGTATGTCCTTACGGGCATGCAGCACTTTTACGACATTTGCCGTGACGAGGCGCTCAAGGCCCGCATCGTCACGGCGCTTTGCCGCCACGCCGACTACATCCTGGACCATGTCGGCGACGGTCCCGGCAAGGTGCCCGTCACCGAGACGAGCACGGCCTGGCTGGGCGTCAACGCCGCGTCGATTCTCGAACCCTTCGTGCGGCTCCACGTCATGACCGGCGAGGCGCGGTATCTTGGTTTCGCGCGCCACATTCTTTCCACGGGCGGGTGCACGGGCGGCGATCTCGTGGAGCTGGCGCTCGCGGACAGGCTCAAACCCTTCCAGTACCCCGAGACGAAGGCTTACGAGACGATGTCGTTCTTCGAGGGCGTCCTTGCCTGCTACGAGGTGACGGGCGAGGAACGGCTGTTCACGGCGGTCAGGAATTTCGTCGAGGCGGTCTTCGAGAGCGACATCACGATTATCGGCTGTGCCGGCTGCACGCACGAGCTCTTTGACAATTCGGCGGCGAAGCAGACCGAGTATTCCGAAACCATCATGCAGGAAACATGCGTGACGGTCACGTGGATGCGTCTTCTCGCCCGCATGCTCGCCGCCACGGGCGACGCGCGTTACGCGGAGCGCATCGAGCAGTCCGCGCTCAACGCGCTTTACGGCAGCGTCAACTTCCGCGGCCTGGACCAAGTCAACCTCCAGACCGGCAAACTTGAAAAGGGGCTGCCCTTCGACAGCTACAGTCCGCTCTACAACAACAGGCGCGGTCGCGGCATCGGCGGCTTCAAGCGCTTCGCCGACGGCACCTACTACGGCTGCTGCGCCTGCATCGCCGCCGCCGGAATGGCGCTCTATCCCCGTCTTGCGGCAATGCGCGCCGCGTCGGGCTTCGTCTTCAACGAGTTCTATTCCGGAGAGATCGCGTCCGTGACGCCTGCGGGACGGCGCGTGACCTTCGCAATGGAAGGCCGCTACCCGAAGGAGGGGACCTTCAAAATATCCCTTTCGCTTGACGAACCCGAGCAATTTTCGGTCGTCCTTCGCGTTCCGTCCTTCGCCCGCGACGCCGTTGTCACGGTTTGCGGCGAGGCTGGGCGCGTCGAACCCGGTTACCACGTCGTGACGCGCGAATGGCGCGATGGCGATGCGGTGGCGCTGGAGTTCGGCTTTGATCTCGAGGAGGTGCGGCTCAATGGCAAGGCCGCCTTCAGGCTGGGGCCGCTTGTCCTCGCCCGCGACAACCTCAAGGAAGGCGGCGCGGCGGACATGGCCGAGGCCGTGCGCTTCTCGCGCGATGGGAAAGGCGCCGCCAAGTGGAACGCGCTCCAGCCCGAGGGAATGGAGCAGGCGAGGATTGAGCTTGTCCGCGAGGAGGGCGGCGCGTTGCTGCTTACGGACTACGCCTCCTGCGGCAAGAACTGGACGGATCCCGCAGCTTTCATGACCGTCTGGATGAACTGACGCCATGAACAGCGGGGTTTGCAGGTGGCGCGATGGATGTTGAAGACCATGCGACGCCAGGGGTGGGGCGCTGGGTTGAACTCGCCGCCCTTTATTTCGTCTTGCCGGCGGCATTGACGGCGGCAAGGTGTTTGGCGTGGCGCCATCTGCCTGTGATTCCCGTGCTGTGGGTCGTCGCGTTGCCCGCTTCGATCTGGCTGGCCCGGCATGGCCTTGGGCGCGAGGAACTTTTCGGAAGCGTTCCGCGTTTGCGCGAGGCCCCGCGGCTCGTGCTCCGCGCCGCGATTCTGGCCGTCCCGCTCGTCGTCCTAATGTATTTCGCCTTTCCCGAGTCATTCTTCGCCCTGCCGCGGCGAAACATTGTCTTCTGGCTCGTCATCATGGTCTGCTACCCGCTCTTTTCGGTCTTTCCGCAGGGAATCATCTACCGCGGGTTCTTCCTCGGGAGGTACGGACCGCTTTTTTCAAGTCCGCTGGCGCGGCGCATCGTGGCGGCGCTTTGCTTCAGCTTCAGCCACGTCTTCTTCCTGAATGCGTGGGCCTTGGCCCTGACTTTTGTCGGCGGGCTTTTCTTTATGCGCACCTACGAACGGACAGGCAGCCTCTTCCTTGCCAACTTCGAGCACGCCCTTTACGGCGACCTGCTCTTCACGATTGGCTACGGCAGCCTGTTCCTGTACCACGGGACGCTTGCCCTGGTTGGAACCTGAGGGGCCTGGGCAGGCGCGGGGCTATCAAAGTCCGAGCGCCTTCCTGAGGTACTGCCCCGTGTAGGAGCGGGGGCAGGCGGCGACTTCCGCGGGCGTACCCGCCACGACAAGTTCGCCGCCGCGGTCTCCGCCTTCCGGGCCGAGGTCGATGATGTAGTCGGCGCAGCGAATGACGTCGAGATTGTGTTCAATGACAAGCACCGTGTTGCCTGCGTCGCGGAGTCGGAGGAGCAGTTCGAGGAGCTTGTGGACGTCGGCGAAGTGCAGCCCCGTCGTGGGTTCGTCGAGCAGGTAGAGTGTCTTGCCGGTTGACTGGCGGGAGAGCTCCGTCGCGAGCTTGACGCGCTGCGCCTCGCCGCCGGAGAGCGTCGTCGAGGACTGTCCGAGCTGGATGTAGCCGAGGCCGACTTCCTTGAGTGTCTTGAGTTTCGAGGAAACCGCGTTGACCGAGGCGAAGAGTTCGCAGGCTTCGTCGATGGTCATGTCGAGGACGTCCGAGATCGTCTTCCCGCCGTACTTGACCTGGAGTGTCTCCTGGTTGTAGCGCTTGCCGCCGCACTGGTCGCAGGTGACGTAGACGTCGGGCAGGAAGTGCATCTCCGTCTTGATTGCGCCGTCGCCCTTGCAGGCCTCGCAGCGTCCGCCCTTGACGTTGAAGCTGAAGCGCCCGGGGCCGTAGCCGCGCATTTTCGCGGCAGGGGTCTTCGAAAAGAGCGCGCGGATCGGCGTGAAGGCGTCGGTGTAGGTGGCGGGGTTGCTGCGCGGGGTGGTGCCAATGGGACTCTGGTCGATTTCGATGACCTTGTCGATGTGTTCGATTCCGGTAATCGACTTGAACTTGCCGGGTTCCTCCTTGGCCTTGTAGAAGACTTTCTTGAGGTACTTGCGCAGGATTTCGTCGATGAGCGACGATTTGCCCGAGCCCGAGACGCCGGTGACGCAGACGAAGCACCCGACGGGGATGGAGACGTCGATGCCCTTGAGGTTGTGCTCGTGCGCGCCCTTGATGACGATGCGTTCCCTGCCGGGCTTGTGGAAGCCGGTCGACATGATGCGGGTACGTCCCGTGAGGTAGTCGGCCGTCAGCGACGACGAACTTTCGAGAAGCCCCTTGATGCCGCCTTCGTAGACGACTTCGCCGCCTTCGCGTCCCGCCCCGGGGCCGAGGTCGATGATGTGGTCCGCGTTTCGGATGACTTCCTCGTCGTGTTCGACGACGACGACGGTGTTGCCGCGCATCTGGAGCTGGCGGAGCATCGCGATGAGTTTCTCGTTGTCGCGCGAGTGGAGCCCGATGGTTGGTTCGTCAAGTACGTAGAGCACGCCGACGAGCCCGCTCCCGATTTGCGTGGCGAGCCTGATGCGTTGCATTTCGCCACCCGAAAGGGTGGAGGATTCGCGGTCGAGCGTGACATAGTCGAGGCCGACGTCGACGAGGAACTTGAGCCGCTTGCGGATTTCCTTGACGACTTCGCCGACGATTTTGAGCTCCTGCTGCGAAAGTTTGCCGGGGAGTTCCTCGAAGAAGAGGCTGGCGGCGCGGACAGAGAGCGCCATGACATCGTTGACCGTGAGCCCGGCGACGGTCGCCGCGCGCGATTCGGGCCTCAGGCGCGCCCCGTGGCAGTCGGGGCATTCGCGCAGCACCATGTAGCGCTCGAGCTTCAGGCGCGTGTCTTCGAATTCGGTCTCCGTGTAGAGCTTGAGGAGCGCGGCGAGGGCGCCGTCGAAGGGCTTGTCGATCTTCAGGACGTGGCTGCGGGAACGGAGCTCCAGCTTGACGGACTTATCGCCGGTGCCGTGCATGAGGACGTGCCGGAAGTCTTCCGGGAGGTCGCGGTAGGGAATCGTCGTGCTCGTGCCGTAGGCCTTGGCCAGCGCCTTGAGGAGGTGCTTGTAGTATTTGCGGACGTAG
This sequence comes from Kiritimatiellia bacterium, assembly GCA_045627605.1. Taxonomy (GTDB): domain Bacteria; phylum Verrucomicrobiota; class Kiritimatiellia; order RFP12; family JAAYLN01; genus RGIG5952. The sequence goes on from JAZQOA010000139.1 coordinate 126,974, forward strand.
AACCCGCCGTGCGCCCAGGGCTGGATTGCGCCGTCATCGAGCGACTTTGAGTCGTCCGGCACCACGAGTGCCTCCTCGAAGACGAGCTGGCGGCCGATGCCGGAGCATGTCGGGCACGCGCCGTGCGGGCTGTTGAAGGAGAAGTTCCGGGGCTTGAGCTCCTCGAAGGAGAGGGAGCAGTGCGGGCAGGCGTTTTTTTCGGAGAAGACGCGTTCCTCTTCGGTGCCGTCGGGTGTGGCGACGATGGCGTAGAGGAGGCCGTTGCCGCGCTTGAGGGCGAGCTCGACCGAGTCGGTGAGCCGCGTACGCGCGGAGGGCGCCGTGACAACGCGGTCGATGACGGCGTCGAGGTTGTGGTTGCGCTTCTTGTCGATTTCGGGGACGTCGTCGATCTCGTAGACGGCGCCGTCGAGCCTCACCCGCGCGAAGCCCGACTGCCGCAGTTCCTCGAGGGTGTCGGTTTGCGCGCCCTTGTGGCCGCGGACAACTGGCGCCAGGATCGTGAGTTTTGTCTTTTCCGGGAGCGCGAGCATCGTGTTGACGATTTCCTCGGCGTTTTGGCTTTGGACGGGCCTCCCGCACTTCGGGCAGTGCGGCACCGCGATCGAGCCGTAGAGCAGGCGCAAGTAGTCGTGGATTTCCGTCGATGTGGCGACAATGGAGCGAGGGTTGTTGCTCGTGGTGCGCTGTTCGATCGCGATGGCCGGCGAAAGACCGCTGATGAAATCGAGGTCGGGTTTCTGGAGCTGGCCGAGGAATTGCCGCGCGTAGGACGAGAGCGACTCGACGTAGCGGCGCTGGCCCTCGGCATAGAGCGTGTCGAAGGCGAGGGACGATTTTCCCGAGCCGGAGAGCCCGGTGATGACCGTGAGCGAATTGCGGGGGATCTTGACGTCGATGCCCTTGAGGTTGTGCTCGCGGGCGCCCTCGATCGTGATGAAGTCTGCCATTTACCTGTTGCCGTAGTTTTGCTCGATCCACTTGCGGTAGTCGCCGCTGCGAACGGAATCGACCCACGCGCCATTGGCGAGGTACCAGCGGACGGTCTCTTCGAAGCCGGAGTCCGCCGTGTGCGTCTGCTTCCAGCCGAAGTCGCGCTCGAGGCGGGAGCAGTCGATGGCGTAGCGCTGGTCGTGCCCGAGGCGGTCCGCGACGTGCGTGATGAGCGACTCGCGCGGCTTGCCGGAGGGCAGGGGGGCGGCGAGCTTGTCGACGAGGGCGCAGATTTTCTTCACGACGTCGATGTTGCGGAGCTCGGAGCGGCCGCCGACGCAGTAGGTCTCGCCATTGGCGGCGCGCGTCATCACGGTCCAGATCGCCGCGCAGTGGTCGTCGACGTGGAGCCAGTCGCGGATGTTGAGTCCCTCGCCGTAGACGGGAAGGGGCTTGCCTTCGAGCGCGTTGAGGATCATCAGCGGGATGAGTTTCTCGGGGAACTGGTAGGGCCCGTAGTTGTTGGAGCAGTTCGAAATCGTCACGGGCAGGCCGTAGGTGTCGTGGTAGGCGCGGGCGATATGGTCCGACGACGCTTTCGACGACGAATAGGGCGAGTGCGGCTGGTAGGGCGTTGTCTCCGAGAAGTAGCCCTCCGGACCGAGCGAGCCGAAGACCTCGTCGGTCGAGACGTGGTGGAAGCGCACGAGTCGGTCGCCGAGCTCGCGGGCGGCCTGCAGGAGGTTGAAGGTGCCCACGACGTTGGTCTGGATGAAGTCGCCCGGCGAGACGATCGAGCGGTCGACATGCGACTCCGCCGCGAAGTGGCAGACGGCGTCGACGCCGTAGTCGGCGAAGGCCTTGCGGATGGCTTCGGGGTCGCGGATGTCGGCGTGGACGAAGACGTAGCGGTCGCCGAATTTGGCGGCGACGTCGTCGAGGCTGCGTGGGTTGCCGGCGTAGGTCAGGGCGTCGAAGTTGATGATTCGGCCCTCGAAGCCCGTCTTCTCGAAGACATGGCGGATGAAGTTGGAGCCGATGAAGCCGGCGCCGCCCGTGACGAAGAGGTTTTTGAACATTGCGGAGTCTCCTTTCTGGCTGGTGGGTGGGGAAAACGCGGTGTTATTCCGCCGCTTCCTTGACGAGTTTTTCGCTGAGCAGGTTGCCCTTGGCGCGCATCATGCGCTGGAAGGCCCTGATGGGGAGGCGGCGGATGTTGCCGCCCTTGGTCTTGACCGCGAGCGCCGCGGCCAGGCCGGCGGCCTCGCCCGAGATGGCGCAGGTCGGGATGCAGCGGGCGCCGTCCCAGATCGTCTTGTCCATCGAGAAGCAGCGGCCGGCTGAAATGAGGTTGGCGTTTGCGACGCCCCGGAGCATGCGCATCGTGATGGCGAAGACAGGGCCCTTGCGGCGCCAGTCGCCGGTGAGGCCGATGGTGTCGTCGAACCACTGGTACATGCCCGACTCCGTCATCGACTGCTCGCCGACGAGACGGCGCGTGGCGCGGAAGCAGGGGATCGATGGGATGTAGAAGGGTTCGACGACGGCTTCCGGATCGCGGTCCTGGTAGATTTTGGCGTCGCGCTTGATGATGCCGTGGGACTCGATCACCTGGCGGGTGACGTCGTCGCCGTTCGTGCCGTCGTAGTGGGCGCACTTGAGTTCGGCGGTGTTCATCGTGCGGCTCATGGCGTTGGACGTCATGCTGAGGTGCGCTACGCCATTTTTGAGGTAGTAGAACCAGCCGGCGGCGACGTTGGAATCCGTCGTCTCCGTTTCCTCGCCGGCCATGTGGCAGACGTCGGCGTCGCCCGAGGCGTCCACGACGGCGCCGACTTCAATGGCGAAGCGTCCCGACTTGTTTTCGAGGACCAGGTGCGTGATGCCCTTGCGGTTGCGCCTGACATCGGAAAGCCGCGTGTCGTACATGAGCGTGACGCCTTCGGCGAGGACCCAGTCTTCGAGGGCGAGCGTGTACCAGCCAGGGTTGAAGACGGTCTGGAAGCGGATGTTCCTGCGTTCGGCCTTGTCTCCGCCCTTTTCCCAGCACTTGGGTATGCCGCGGAAGACGGCCTCCTTGTTTTCGGACTTGAGGTCGCGGACGGAGAGGCGGAGGAGCTCCTCGCCGATGCCGCCAATCACCTGGCGGCCGCGCCCGTCGCAAATCGGGAGCCAGCAGGTGACGATGCCGAGGGTGGCGAGTCCGCCGAGGCCGACTTGTTTCTCGACGAGGCAGACGGAGGCGCCTTCGCGCGCGGCCGCAACCGCCGCCGAAACGCCGGCGATGCCGCCGCCGACAACGGCGACGTCGAAATGGGATTTGACCTGCAAAACGCGCGCAGGTTCCCTGATGGTGCTGGTGTCTTTCATAATGCTAATATTATACTACAAGTTCACGTGGTGCGAGATACGTGGTGCGAGATGCTACAATTTCGCGTGGTGCGAGATACTACGATTTTGCGTGGTGCGTGATACTACAATTTCGCGGGGGTGCGTGATGCTACGATTTCGCGGGGGTGCGTGATGCTACAAGTTCACGGGACACTTGGTAACGCTCGGGACAAAAGATTGCCCCGTGAGTTTGATTCCCTAATTCCCTGTTTATTTGATCCCCCAGATTGTGCCATCCCACAGGCAAACTCATCTAACTTGTCATAATGTTCCGCAAAATCTCATTGACAATAAAATCTCGTTGTGTTAGATTTGTCGCATGTAATTTAACGAACCATGTTCAGGGAGTTCAAAGCCATGCGAAAGGGAAGCAAGAGGACAACGCGAAAACCAGTCGACAGCGACGCCGCCAGGCCCCGCCGGCGGCTGAGCGCCAAGACGCGCCGCCAGCTCGCGGGCGCCAACCCGTTCGCCGCGCCGCACTACGGGCCGACGGACTCGTTCCAGCACATGGAGGAGGAGATGGTCAACATCTACCGCGCGCTCTTCGGCCTCGTCACCTGCGCGGCGCTGATCCCGTTCGTCCTCGTCTACATGGCCAT
>JAZQOA010000140.1:0-6951 GCA_045627605.1 Kiritimatiellia bacterium
ACGTATTTATGCGCGCAGGAGAACTGACGCTCACCCTCGGACGAGCTGGACTTGATCAGCTCGCCGTCGGACAGTCTGCGGAGTTCCCATCCGGTGCAAACCGCGCGCGAGGTTCCTGCCGTGTTGACCGCCTGCGTCGCCACGGTGCAGGAAAAGTCATACGTCGTTCCGGCCACAGGTTCGGCGATCTGCCCATAGGACGGCGAGACCACGCCGTAGCGCGGACCGTCCGACGACACGGCGATGACCGTAGTCGACAGGATCTCCGTCGTGCCAGACGTCACGAAACCGGCACCGTTGACCATGTCATTCTCGGCCTTGAGCCAATCCGCCGACAGTGCCGCCTTGCAGAGACGGAGCTCGTCAACCGCGCCCCTGACCGACCCGCCGACGACCAGTTCTCGGTCATTGTCCTTCGCGGCGTTGATGGCGACATCGCCTAGCTTAGTCCCATTCTCATAGAGCGTCACCGTCGTGCCCGAGTAGGCCACGGCAACATAGACCCAGCGACCCTTTACACTTGACTTGAATCCGTATGCCGTCGAATCCTTCTGCGCGCTGCCGGACACGAAAATCTGCGTGTCGCTGTTCTGCAGGTTGCACTGCCAGCCGTTGCCCACATTCCATTCCTGCTTCTGGTTGAAGAAACCCTCGTACCCCGTACGCTCCTCCAGGTAGAACCAGCCGGATGCTGTGAAGGTGCCGCCGACCCCGTCGTACGACGGAATGCGCAGCGTAAGTTTGGGCTGCCAGCGTCCGTCGCCGACCTTGCCCGCCTTGGCCATGCACTTTTCGGTTATGGTCGCGCTGACCGCATTGGTGGCGGTAAGCCCGTTACCAGATGAGTCGGCATAGCTGTCGGGCTCCTGTTCGCCAAGATGCCACACACCCGCATATCCGCTCCACACATCGGCTTTATTGTTCACAGGAGGATTCGCATCTCCCCAGCGGAAGAGGAACTTCGTGCCGTGCGCCATGCTGGGCAGTTTCACCCAGACCAGCGACTCGCCGTCCGAATTCCACGTGTCGACCTCGTGCGGATAGACGGTCTCGCCGTCCTCGCTCGTGAACGAGATGTCCGCGCCTCCCGCCGCGCAGTCGCCGTAGTTAAACTGGTCAATGGCCGTCGAGATCCTGACCAGCACCGGGAAGTCGGCAAGCGCCGCCTTGCCCTCGGCATAGCCGCCGACCGTCAGCGGGCACTGATAGAGCGGCGTTGCCATCGTGCCCATTGTCATCGTCGCCGCAACCACGACGGCCAGCGCCGTGCGTTTCAACCAAATCACCGTCTGCATAATTAGTTTCCTTTGCAACAATTATTGCAAACTGCGGACTTATGCGCAAGTATTTTCGAAGCAACGCTTATCCCGTTTTTTATGGGGCAGGGGGTGGGCTTGGGAAGCGATTTCCACATTTTCCCTCCATATGGTAAAATCATTTCATTGTTGATTTAGACTGCCGAAAGGATGCCGAAATGAAATTACCGCATAAAAGGACGCGCCTCGCCGCGTTGGTGGTGGCCGCGCTGGCATCGTGCGCCGCGCTGGCGCAGGAAAAGAAACCGCTGAACTTGGGTGACATCACGCCGGGCAAAGTGCGTGTTCTCGACGCCGGCATCGTGCCGGACAACCGCCAGAGCGGCACCGCCCTGCTTCGCTACAGGCTTGAGAATGCCGCGCTCCACGCGCAGGAGGTGCGCTGCACCTTGTCGCTTGAAGGTTCCGGTGGCGCGCGCGACTACATCCGGTCCGCAGAGGTTCTCGCCACTGTCGGCGCGGGCGACGCCGCCACCGTTTCCATTCCCCTTCCGCCAGTTGGAGACAATACCATCTACAACGGATGCCTTCTCGTGGCGGACGGTGCCGGCCGCCACGTCTTCTCTCTGAATTCGTTTTATACCTCTTGCGACGACAGGAATAGGTATTTCTCCCGAGGCAATCACCATCACTACCGCCGGGCCTACCACGCTGACGATGCCTTCGCCCCGCTTTACCTTTCAAAGTCGTTTTCCGGCGAGAACCTCGCGGCCTTCCTCGAGGAGGCCTACCGCGCCTACCATGCGAAGTGCAAGCCAAAGCCGTCGAACGACTACCGCCTGCTGCCGGAGCCGCCCAGCGCCACTGGCAGCGCAAGCCGATCCGGCCCGTCCCTCTTCAAATGTGGCAAATCCTCCGAATACATTGACCCGTGGCCCGTGGACTGGCGGTGTTTCCTGCCATATTCCCTCGTGGCGGTGGCGGACAGGGATTTCGCCGAGATTGCCACCGGCGGGCGCGACGCCTTGGCGCGCTATGTCTCGGCCGGGGGCAACATCCTCCTGGCCGGCGACCCCGTGGCGTGCCGGGCCTTCGCCGACGAGGTTTTCGCCGGGTCTCTCAAAATCCTTGCCAAGGATTCTCCCGTGTCGGAGTCTGGTGGCTTTCCCTATGGCCTTGGAACCGTTTTCATCGTGCCGGCGACGGATTTCTCATCCTTCGAGGCGAAAGACCTCCCCGAGGCGACGACATCCACGCTTTTCCTGCGGATGCTCTATTCCCAGGCGGTTTTCACGGCGCGTTATCTCGACTGCCTGGACACAAACCCGTATTTCAGCCTCGACATCGCCGACCACCTGGCGATTCCCCAGGGGCTTTTCATCGGCATTCTCATCGTCTTCGTCCTGGTTGCGGGGCCGCTTATGCTCTGGTGGCTCGGTCGGCGCAACCGGCGCATCTGGATGCTCTGGCTCCTTCCCGCGGTTTCATTTGTCTTTAGCGTCGCGATCATTTCCGGCGGCATCCTGAAGGAAGGCGTCTTCCCCTACGAGGTCCGCGACGCGCTGACGCTCCTGTCGCAGGGCGACGGACGGGCCGTGACGATCGGCGGAGTCTCTGTCTATTCGCCGATTGCGCTTTCAGGAGGCATCGACTTCGACCGCGGCGACGACATCAACCTGGTGGAGGCGGCCCCCGTCGCGATGACTCTCGGCGGCCCGACCATCCGTTATGCCGGCTCGTGCATCGTGCCGCGCACGCCCTCGGTTTTCGCCGTGCGGCGGACGGACCTCCTGCGCGAGCGCCTCGAAGTCGTCAACGTCCGCGACGACGCCGTCGAAGTCGTCAACGCCTTGGGCGCCCCGCTCAAGGAGCTTTTCCTCTGGGATGCCCAAGGCCGGCTTTTCCACGGCGGAAAGATCGCCTCCGGCGCGAAGGCCACGCTGAAGCCGGCGGATGAAGTCTCCGCCGGGCTCCGGGCGCGGTTGGGCGCGGTCTTCGCCCTGGGCGACCTCGCCAACCGCTGCACCTCCGGCGACTTCAACTGGGGGCAGATGTCGGATTCCGTCCTTCCCGGCCCGCACCGCAAGCCGAACTTCGCCAGTGTCTACGCCGCCGAATTTGACGGTGCCTGCCCGTTCCTCGAGGACGTGCTCGGGAAGCGGAAGGCGCACTGGAAGGACTCGGGACTTGTCTTCGGTTCGTTCCGCGGGGCGGGGGAGGTTCGCCATGGAAATTGAAATCCGCAACTTGACCAGGGTCTTCGGCAAGGCGAAGGCCGTCGACAACCTGTCGTTTTCCTTCGCCTCGGGCGATGTCGTTGGCTTTGTCGGCCCCAACGGCGCGGGCAAAACCACCACGATGCGCATCTTGGCGACGCTCGACGAGCCAACCTCGGGCGACGCCCTGATCGGCGGGCTTTCCGTCATCGACTATCCGGAGGAGGCGCGCCGCAACCTCGGCTTCATGCCCGACTCGCTTCCCGAGTTCGCCGACGTCACCGCCCACGAATACATCGACTTCTTCGGGCGGGCCTTCGGCCTCAGGGGGGCGACGCTGGCAAAGGCCGTCCGCGACGTCGAGGACTTCACCGGCGTGGCGGCGATCGCCGAAAAGACGCTCAAGTCGCTTTCGAAGGGCATGAAGCAACGGGTGAGCCTGGCGCGGGCGCTCGTGCACGACCCCGCGGTGCTTGTCCTCGACGAACCCGCCAACGGACTCGATCCGCGGGCCCGCATCGAGCTGCGCGAACTCGTCAAGGCGCTGGCCGAAAACGGGAAGGCCATCCTCGTCAGCTCCCATATCCTCACGGAACTCGCCGAGATGTGCACTTCCTTCCAGATCATCGAGCGCGGCCGGCACCTCAGCGGCGGCAGCCTCGACGACATCTCGCGACCCCAGCGCAAGGGGACGCGCATCCTTGTCCGGGCCGTCGGTCTCGACGCCGCCGCCATCATGCGCAAGGCGCTGGAAATCCCGGGCGTCCTCAAGGTCGCCGAACAAGGGCCCTGCTGCGCCATCGGCGTGGAGGGCGACGAGGAGTCGGTGGCCGCCGTCCTCCCCGCGCTCCAGGCGCGCGGCGTGAAGGTGCTGGAGTTCAAGATCGAGGAGGTCAACCTCGAAGATGTATTCATGAACGTGACGAAAGGGGACCTCGCATGAGCGCCGTCGACTTAATCAACCCCGTGATGCTCAAGGAGCTCCGGCAGACCGTCCGCAACCGCAGCGTCCTCGGCGCCGTGATCGCCTTCCTCGGGCTGGAACTCGTCGTTTCGTGGATTGTGCTGGGCATCGTCGCCGGGGAGCAGGCAGGGGCGGGGGCGATGTTCGCGACCCAGACCAACGGCAATACGCTCTTCGGCTGGATTGCGGCGCTGCTCTACGTCGTCATCGGCTTTGTCCTGCCGCTCTCGACGATGACGCGGCTGTCGATGGAGCGCCGCAAGGACTTCGTCGACATGCAATTCTCGACGCTGCTCGGCCCGGCCGACTTCGTCGATGGCAAGGCGGCGTCCGCCCTGGTCGTTTCGCTTTCCTTTTTCTCGGCGGCCTTGCCGTTCCTGCTGCTTTCGTTCCTGCTCCGGGGCGTGGACATCCTGCGCATCCTCTATGTTTCGGGCTGGATTTTGGCCATTTCCTGCGTCGGCGATTATTTCGCCGTCTTTTGCGGTTCGCTGCCGGCGAGCCCCCTTCTTAGGCGCGGACTCTTCGTCATTTGCTGGGGCTCCGTTGCCTGGGGGGGTGTCGGCTTGGGCGTCTTCGATAATTTCATCGACGAAGTCCTCAGGGTGCCCTCGACCCACGAAGGCTGGCTGGCCGCCGGATTCTGCCTCGCCGTCTCCGTCACGGCGGTGGTCTTCTTCCGGCAATTCGCCATCCGGGCGATGACGTCGCCCAACCACGAGCGGGACCGTACCTTGCGGCTTGTCTTTTCCGCCGCGATTCTGGCGTGGGGCGTGGGGCTCTTCCTGGTGGCGCTCGCCGACAACGAATACGGGTGGATTGCCGCCTGGATGTGGCTCGTGGCCGTCGGCACCGTGTTTTTCATGGCCGCCGGCGCGTCGGGGCTGGCGGATTTTCCCCGGCGCGTGCTCCTTGAGGCGCCGAGGAACGCCGCGAGGCGCGTCGCCCGCGTCATGCTCGCCAGCGGCGGGGAGGGCGGGGTGCTCTTCCCGCTGCTTGTGGCGCTTCCGGCCTGGGTCGCGGTCCGGTGGGCGATTCCCGTTTTCGATCATCTCCGCTTGGCTTCCGACGCCCCGAGGCTTTACGCCCACTGCGTTGCGGCATCGGTGATCGTGGGCTATGCGGCCAGCTACATCATCGTCCTGCGTTCGCTCTGGCTGTATTTCCTTCGCGGACGCATCCGCGCCACCTTTCTCGGCACCGTCGCCCTGGTGCTGTTCCTGGCCGTGTCGATCGCGTTGACGGTCGTCGCCGAGTCGATGCCGTCGGGTGAGGTCAGGTCCGAAGCCTACAGTCGTTTTGGAAACGCCTTCGGCGCCTTCGAAGCTCTTTCGCACTCCTATTCGGGTGGCGGGTGGGGGATTATGTCCGCCCAGCAGTACAACGCCCTGGTTGCGCTTGCCGTGGCGCTGGCGATCTACACGCCGCATATTGCGAAGATGTTTTGCCGCTATCGGCGGCCAGCCGGAAACTGAATCTTCCCCCGGGAATCCTGAAAGGCCCCAACATGAAAAAATACCTTGGCATTGAATTCGGTTCCACGCGGATCAAGGCGATCCTCGCGGACGAAAACTATGAAGTCATCGCATCCGGCGCCTACGGCTGGGAAAACCGCCTGTTGCCCGGCGGCATCTGGAGCTACCGGCTTGACGACGCCGTGAAGGGCATGCAGGCGGCCTACGCCGAGCTCAAGGCGGCCTTCGAGGCGAAGACCGGCGAAAAACTCGCCGTCCTCGACGCCTTCGGCATTTCGGGCATGATGCACGGCTACCTGCCGTTCGACGCGCACGGCCGCCAACTGGCCGAGTTCCGCACGTGGCGCTGCACCGTCACGGCCGAGGCTTCCGAAAAGCTCACGAAGGCCTTTGGCTTTGTCATCCCGCAGCGCTGGAGCGTCGCGCACCTCTACCAGCGCGTTCTCGACGGCGCACCCGAAGCGAAGGAGGTCGCCCGCCTCACGACGCTTGCGGGCTGGATGCACGCCCGGCTGACGGGTGAAAACGTCGTCGGACTTGGCGAGGCGAGCGGCATCTTCCCCGTTGACGCCGCGACTTGCGACTACGATGCCGCGATGATGAAGACCTTCGACAAGCTGGCCCGGCGCGCGAAGATGCCGTGGAAACTGGCGGACCTCCTGCCGCGCGCCTTGCCTGCCGGAGCCGCCGGCGGCCACCTCACACCCGAAGGCGCCCGGTTGCTCGACCCTTCGGGCGATTTGCTCCCGGGCGTCGTCGCCGCGCCGCCCGAAGGCGATGTCCAGACCGGCATGGTCGCGACCAACGCCGTGGGGCCCGGCTCCGCCAATGTCTCCGCCGGCACGAGTATCTTTGCCGTCGTGGTCCTTGAAAAGGCGCTGGACAAGCTCCACCCCGAAATCGACATCGTGGCGTCCCCTTCGGGTGCGCCCGCAGCCATGAGCCACGCCAACACCTGCACGAGCGACCTCAACGCCTGGGTGAAGCTCCTCGGCGGCGACTTCGACGCGCTTTTCCGCGAGGCGCTCAAGGGCGCACCG